>NZ_JBEZDS010000055.1:0-70661 GCF_040648435.1 Dactylosporangium sp. NPDC049140
CCGGCACGGCATCAGCCGGTCAGACCGGGACCGTCCCACCGCAAGGCGGGACTGCCAACCGTGTGCTCACCAAAGCGTACTGAGAGGTAACGGCTTGCCGGACTCGGCTAGGGTCGAGCGGCATGACCCGGTCCGCGGACTCCCTGGGCAACGCGCGCGAGATCCTGCTGGGCAAGCGCTCGCCGACGATCAAGGTGCTCGACCGGCTGCTCGGGGCCGGCATCCTCGCGGCCGGACCGGTCGGGGCGGCGACCGGGCAGCCGTGGCTGCTGGCCGCCTGGGGCTGGGTCGACCAGAAGAACGAGCTCGTCGCGCGGCTGGACGAACTGGTCGCGAAGGGCCGTGGGAAGCTGCGCCGGTCGGGCGGGCACCGGCGGCACGAGGTCCTCGCGGCCACACACGCGGCGCTGGCCGTCGCCGCGTTCTTCGCCGCCGTGCGCGAGGTCGTCGGCCCGGTCTACGACGAGCTGGAGCTGGGCGAGGACGACCTGGCCCGCCTGTCCGCGCTGCCGCGGCACCGGGAGGAGCTGGGGAGCCTGGCCGGGCGGCTGCTGTCGCTGCCGGTCCGGCTCCCGTGGGCGGGCTGCGGGTTCCACGAGAACCTCGACGGCGCCCTGCGGCCGTACTACGACGAGCTCGCCCGCCGGTGCGTCGGGTTCTTCGCCGGGCTCGAGGCGTGGCAGCGCTCGGGGCGCCGCACGGGCGTCGCCGACGAGCTGCGGGATGCCGCACTCGAGCGGTACCGGGCCGAGTACTTCCGCCTCGCCGCGGACGTGCCGGAGTTCCGGATCTGGGCGGTGTTCGGCGAGCACCGGGCCGAGCAGGACGCGCTCGCGCGGCTCGAGGAGCTGACCCGGTCGCTGGCCGGCTCGTCGCGGGTGGCGCTCGAGGCGCTGCGCGGCATCAACCGGGCGGTGCTGACGAGCCCGATCGTCAACCTCGACGAGGCGACCAGCGGGCCGCCGACCGTGCGGGTGCCGGTCGTCCAGCGCGGGTACGTCGAGCCGCACTTCCGCTGGGCCGTCATGGGCCCGTCGTCCCGGCCGGCGCAGGAGGAGTGGTGGCAGCAGCAGCGCCGGGGCACCGACCTCGCCGGGTTCGTCGCGGCCCACGTCGTGTCGGCGGCCGCGGCCGAGCGCCCCCTCGTGGTGCTCGGCCATCCGGGCAGCGGCAAGAGCCTGTTCACCAAGGTCTGCACGGCGCGCCTGTCCGCGACCGACGCCGTCATGACCGTGCGGGTGCCGCTGCGCGACGTCGCGGAGCCGACCGCCAGCGTGTACCGCCAGATCGAGGACGTCCTGCGCGAGTCCACCCACGGCCGGGTCGAGTGGCGCACCCTCTGCGAGGCGAGCGAGGACTGCCTGCGGGTCGTGCTGATCGACGGGCTGGACGAGCTGATGCAGGCCACCGGGGCCACGGAGTCGCGGTACCTGCGCAATGTCATGGACTTCCAGCGCACCGAGTCGGCCGGCGGCGGGCCGGTCGCCGTGATCGTGACCTCGCGGACGCTCGTCGCCGACCTGGCCGCGATCCCCGAGGACTGCCTGGTCGTGCGGCTCGAGGAGTTCACCGACGAGCAGATCGGCACGTGGGCCGAGCGCTGGGCCGAGGCCAACGCGGGCGGCGCGAGCCGGCCGGTGGAGGCGGCGCGGCTGCGCGAGTACGGCGACCTCGCCCGCCAGCCGCTCCTGCTGCTCCTGCTCGCGATCGTCGCCGCCGGGCGGGAGCTGCCCGCGGACGGCACCACCGCGGCCCTGTACCGCATGCTCCTCGACGACTTCGTCCACCGCGAACTGGCCCGCCCCGACAACCAGGCCCCCGGCCACCCGCAGGAGGAGCGGGTCGCGGCCGAGCTGTGGAAGCTGGGCCTGGTGGCGTTCGGCATGCTCAACCGCGGCCGCCAGCACCTTGCCGAGCACGACCTGGAGGCGGACCTGCGCGCCCTGCCCGGCCCCGCGGCCACGGTCCCGGTCCGCCCCCGGGACCTGGCCCGCCCGCTGGGCCCGGCCCGCCGCGTGATCGGCCGCTTCTTCTTCGTGGTGGCGGCCGAGGCCGACGCCGGCGCGGCCGGGCGCAGCTACGAGTTCCTCCACGCGACGTTCGGCGACTTCCTGGTGGCCTTCCAGACGCTGGAGCTGCTGCGGGACGCGGCGAAGGCCCGGACGCTGCGCACCGCGTCGCAGGTCTGGGACGACGACCTCCTCTTCGCCCTGCTGTCGCACACGCTGCTGGCCACGGCCGGCTCGCGCACCATCGACCTCTTCGCCGAGCAGGCCCGCGGCGACGAGGCCGTCGCCGGGGTCCTCGAGCACATCGTGAGCGCGGCCCAGCACCGCTGGACGGCGGGCCGGCACGCGGCCTACGACCCGTCGGGCGCGCCGCCGGTGCGCCGGCTCGCCACCTACACCGCCAACGCCGTCGCGCTGCGCCTCGCGATGGCCGACGGCCCGGTGCCGCTGAGCCGCTTCGGCCCGCCCGGCGCCGAGACCGGCGAATGGTGGTCGGGGCAGGTGCGGCTCTGGGAGGCGATGCTCGCCCCGACGGCCGGTTGGGGCCCCTTCATCAGCCGCCTGCAGGTCACGGACGGCGAGCACCCGGCGGCGGCGTGGCAGTTCCCGGCGGGCGGCTGGGCCGAGGACATGGTGGAGATCGCGGCGCTGCGCACCGACCGGGCCATGCAGCTCGCCGCCGGGCGGACCGTGCTGCACGGCAGCCGGGAGGAGGTGCACCACCCGAGCCCGCGAATCGCGCGCGACCTGGCCCTGCTGCTGCGGCGGTGGCTCCCCGACGGGCCGGAGCTGGCGGTGCTCGCCGCGCCCGGCGAGATCCCGCCGGACCTGCACGGGCTGGCGTCGGTGGTCGCGGCCCGGCACGGCGGACGCCTGGACACGGAGCAGCTGCGCGAGCTGGCCCGCACGCTCGGCGAGGGCGCCGACCGCGCCCACACCGACCTGCTGGGGGGCCGGCGCCTCTTCACGATCTTCGCGAACATGATGATCGACTTCTCGGACCACCTCGAGTCCGGCGACCTGCGGGGGATCGCCGACACCAAGGAGGGGCGGGCCCTGCTGGCGCTGCCGCCGGAGCTGGCGCGGCCGCTCATTCCCGAGCTGGTGGCCTCGTTCCTGTCAGCGCGGCAGCAGGACCTGGCGTGACGTTGCCGCGCCGGAGGACTGGGCCGTCCAGGCCGCCGGGGCCTCGGACAGGGGCACGGCCTCGTACGACACGTTCAGGCGGCCGGCCGCGGCGTGGGCCGCGATCGTGCGCAGGGTCTCGGCCCGCTCCGGCTTGGTCAGGGAGTTGTTGGTGTACCCCAGGATGCGCAACGAGCCGCTGCGCAGCGTCGCCGAGTCGATCGGGGCCGTCGGTGCGGCCGAGCCGCCCAGGTTGACCAGGCGGCCGCCCGGGTGCAGGACCTGCAGCGCGGCCGCGGCCGGGATGCCGAACAGCGGGTCGAGGACCAGGTCGAGGGGGCCGTCCAGGGCCGGGCGCAGGCGGGCCGCCAGGTCCGGGACGGTGTCGTCGTCCAGCAGGGGTACGACCGCGTCCGCGCCCAGCTCCGCGGCCCGCGCCTGCGCGCGGGCCGAGCGGCAGGCCGTCACTACGCGGCGGGCGCCCAGCAGGCGCGCGATCTGGATGGCGGCCTGGCCGACGATGCCGCCGCCGCCCAGGATGAGGACCTGCTCACCCCGGCGCAGGTCGCCGCACGAGGTGAGGGACTGCCACGCCGCGACGGCGGACAGGCCCAGTGCGGCGACCAGCGCCGGGTCGGCCCCGGGCGGCAGCTCGACGATGTCGGCCTCGGGGACGTTCGCGTACTCCGCCATGCTCCCGTCGCCGGGGCGCATGCCGGCGTCGGTGGCGAACCACACCGGTGTGCCGTCGGGGCGGGTGCCCACGCCCTGGACGCCGGGGACGTACGGGACGGGCGGGGAGCCGAAGTACGACGTGCCGGTCGCGCACAGCACGTCCAGCGGCGTGATCGGGGCCGCGGTCACGGCCACCCGGACGCCGCCGGAGAACTCAGCGTCGTACGACGACACGACCGGCGGGCGTCCACACTGGAGGATCAGGGCGGCTTGCACGTCAGGTCGCGATGTCCGGGTAGGGCAGGTTGAAGTGCTGCAGGCGCAGCGCGTACTGCTTCTGGAAGCCCAGCGGCTCGTCGTGGTCGCGCTCGAACATGGCGATGAACAGCGTCAGCGTCAGGAACGGGTGCGCGCCGAGCTCGAACAGTGCCGGATAGTCGTGACCGACCAGCGCCGACCGCTCGGCGTCGTCCAACCGAAGCCACGTCGAGGCCTCGCCGGTGTGGCAGTTCAGCAGCGAGTTGGCCATGTTCGCCTCCCACCACTCCACGGTGCCCGCGGGGTCGGTGCGGTAGCGCTCCACCAGGTCAGGGTCGCGGTCGACGGTGAAGAGGAACTTGTTCAGCAGATACTTGCTCATGCCGGAGCCCCCGACGGGTACCAGGTGAAGTACGCCTCCATGGTGTGGAACAGGTCGAAGGTGTCGACGTAGTCGGCCTTCCGCCCGGCCCCGGCCACGCCCATCATGAGCATGAAGTCCATGAACCCGTGGGTGGCGTTGCCCGGCGCGTGCAGGCTGTCCAAGGTTACCTCCGACAGGCACCCGTCGAGGTCCCCGTTGGCGATCCACTCCACGGCCCGGGCGTCGAACTCGGGGTCGGGGCCGTGCGGGCCGAACTGGCGCGGGCCGCCGAGCTCCAGCGACAGGTGCCCGGTGCCGACGACGGCCACGCGCAGGTCGCTGGGCCAGGACGCGACAAGCTCGCGGATGGTCTGGCCGAGCTGGACGAAGCGCTTCGGCTGCGGCAGCGGCGGGGCGAAGATGTTGGTGTACACCGGCACGATCGGCAGGTCGGCCTCGGGCCGCAGCGTGATGATCGGGCACGTGATGCTGTGGTCGATGCGCAGCTCGTTGCTGAACGCCAGGTCGAAGCCGGCGTCGAGGCCCTCCCGCAGCATGTACGCCGAGAGGTCCTCCTGCCCCTTGAGCTTCATGCGCGGCAGGCCGAACTCGCGCTCCTCGTTGTACCAGTTGGCGTCGTAGAACGGCGCCTTGCCGATGAGGAACTGCGGCATGTTGTCCAGCCAGAGCTGGTGGAAGTGGTCGGAGCCGACCATCACCAGCACGTCCGGGCGGGCCTTGGTCAGCGTCTCCCGGAAGCGCAGGATCTTCGCGACCCACTCGTCGGCGAAGGGCGGCCGGTCCTCGCCGGTGGCCGTGCTGGCCTTGTAGTAGAACGGGTGGTGCGTAGAGGCGATCACCGCGACGATCTCGGCCACGGCGGCTCCCTTCAGTCCGTGACGGGGGTGTACTTCGCGTTTCGGTCCACGGTCTTGTAGATCTCGAGGCCGAGGTTGGTGCGCCGCTCCTCGGCCAGGTGCCCGAGCAGGCCGGCCGCGCGGGCCAGCAGCGCGAAGCCGCGCAGCATCTCCACGGGCAGGCCCAGGTCGGCCAGGGCGGCGCCGCAGACGCCGGCGCCGTTGAGCGGCAGGGTGCGGCCGAGGACCGCGGGGTGCACCCGGCCGACGGCCTCGAACAGGCGCAGGTGGGGCCCGCGCAGGCCCTCCTCCTCGGCGATCGAGATGAGGACGGGGGTGCGCGGGTCCTGGACCTTGTGCACGGGATGGCCGAGGCCGGGGACGAACCGGCCGGCCGAGCGCTGGGTCTGCACCGCATCCGCCGCGACCTTGTCCCAGTCCGCGTCGGTCGCCGGCAGTTCACCGAGCTCCTGCAGTACACCGGAAAGGAACCGGCCGCAGTCCTCGGTGACTCCGAGAAAGCGGGATCCCCCGCCCAGGAGTCCGGCCGCGAGGGCTCCCTGCAGTGACTCGGGGGCGCTGGCGTAGGTGACCCGGGCCGCGATCGCGGTGGGGGTGAACCCGTGGTCGGCGAGGGCGACGAGGACGGCCTCGAACACGCGGGTCTCGCCGGGGGACGGGCGGCGGCCGGCGACGAGCCAGAACGCCAGCTCGCCGAAGCCGACCTTGCCCATCAGGTCGGCCGCGAGATCCTGGCCCAGCAGCCGGATCTGGTCGGCGTCGGACGTGCCGATGCCCGTGGGGAAGCTCAGCTCTTCAGCCATTGCCGGATCTCCTTGCCGTGCTCGTCCAGGGCCGGGGGCGCCAGTTCGTACCGCGGGGGCGTCGCCGAGAACGTGATCGGGTTGCGCACGCCGGGGACGCCGCCGGTGACGACGACGGGGTCGAGTCCGAGGTTCTCGGCGTAGGCGACGCCGCCGTCGATGGTGTTGATCGGTGCGCACGGTACCCCGGCCGCGGTGAGCAGGTCGAACCACTCGTCCTTGCCCCTGGTGGCGAGCACCTCGACGAGCAGCGGGCGCAGCGCCTCGCGGTTGGCGGTGCGGTCCTGGTTGTGCGCGAAGCGCGGGTCGTCGAGCAGGTGCTCCAGGCCCAGGACCCCGCACAGCTTGCGGAACTGCGGGTCGTTGCCGGCGATGACGATGAGCTCGCCGTCGGCGGTCGGCAGCGGCTCGTACGGGAACAGGCTCGGGTGCGCGTTGCCCATGCGGAACGGCACGGTGCCGCCGGCGACGTACCCGCTGCTGTGGTTGACGAGCCCGGACAGCGCCGAGGCGAGCAGGTTGACCTCGACGTGCTGGCCGCGCCCGGTGCCGGCGCGATGGTGCAGCGCGGCGAGGATGCCCAGGCCCGCGTGCATGCCGGCCATCACGTCGAACACGGAGATGCCGGCCCGGTAGGGCGGCCCGTCCGGATCGCCGGTCAGGCTCATGAGGCCCGAGATCGCCTGGACCATGAGGTCGTACCCCGGCAGAGCCGCTCCGGCCGCGGTGCCGAAGCCGGAGATGGAGGCGTAGACGAGGCCGGGGTTGGCCGCGGCGAGCGTGTCGTAGTCGAGCCCGAAGCGCGCCAGGCCGCCCGGCTTGAAGTTCTCGATGAGCACATCGGCGCGGCGGGCCAGCTCGCGGGCGGCGGCGAGGTCCTCCTCCACGCGGAAGTCCAGCGCGATCGACCGCTTGTTGCGGTTGATGCCGAGATAGTAGGTGGACAGGCCGTCGCGGATCGGGGGCATCCACGTGCGGGTGTCATCCCCGCCCGGCCCCTCCACCTTGATCACGTCGGCGCCGAGGTCGGCCAGCAGCATCGTCGCGTACGGCCCCGCGAGGATTCGCGAGAAGTCCGCGACCAGCAGCCCGTCCAGGGGTCCCACGGCGCCGTCCTTTGATCGGTGTCCGCTGTGCGGACGACCGTCCGCAACTCGTTGACACGATACAACGCCGAGCACAGAATGCCACTACATAGCCAATCTGGCCGCCAGGCGGACACATGTCCGAGATTGGAGCCCGCGATGGGCGCAGTCATCTTCCGCAACGCCCTGGTCCTCACCATGGACGACGCGCACACCGTTCTTCCCGGCACCGACGTCCTGATCGTCGACGAGCGCATCGCCGAGATCGGCGTCGGGCTCACCGCCCCGCCCGGCGCGCAGGAGATCGACGCGACCGGCGGTATCCTCATGCCCGGCATGGTCGACACGCACCGCCACATGTGGCAGACCGCGATGCGCGGGTACGGCGCCGACTGGACCCTCACCCAGTACTTCGTCTGGTACTACCTCGAGTCGGGCAAGCACTTCCGCCCGCAGGACATCCACGCCGGCAACGTGCTCGCGGCCTGGGAGGCCCTCGACGCCGGCGTCACGACGACCGTCGACTGGTCGCACGGCCTGCAGACCACCGAGCACGCCGACGCCGCCGTGGACGCGCTGGAGTCGGTGCCGGGGCGGTTCGTGCTCGCGTACGGCAACATCCAGCAGGGCCCGTGGCAGTGGTCGGCCGCGCCCGAGTTCCGCGACTTCGTCACCCGCCGCATCACCGGCTCGGACCTGCTGGGCTTCCAGATGGCCTTCGACGTCACCGGCGACCCGGCCTTCCCCGAGAAGGCCGCCTTCGAGGTCGCCCGCGACCTGGGCGTGCCCGTCACCACCCACGCCGGCGTGTGGGGCGCGACGAACGACGACGGCATCCGGCTCATGCACGAGCACGGCTTCATGACCCCGCAGACGATCTACGTGCACGCGGCGACGCTGACGGACGACTCGTACCACCGCATCGCCGCGACCGGGGGCAGCGTCTCGGTGTCGACGGAGAGCGAGCAGAGCGCCGGGCAGGGGTACCCGCCCACCTGGGCGCTGCGCGACCACAAGATCCCGGTCTCGCTGTCGATGGACACCAGCGTGTGGTGGAGCGGCGACCTGTTCTCGGCCATGCGCACCACGCTCGGCGCCGACCGCTCCCGCGAGCACCTGCAGGCCCACGAGCGCGCCGAGACCGTCACCCACGTGCACCTGCGCGCCGAGCAGGTCGTGGACTGGGCGACCCGGGGCGGCAGCAAGGCCCTCGGCCTCGACGACCGGATCGGCAGCCTGGAGACGGGCAAGAAGGCGGATGTCGTACTGCTGAAGAACGACGCGAGCCCGGTGATGTTCCCGATCCTCAACGCGTACGGCCACGTCGCCTTCCAGGCCCAGCGCGGCGACGTGCACACCGTCGTGGTGAACGGCCGCGTGGTGAAGCACGAGCACCGGCTGGTCGGCGCCGATCTCGCGAAGGCCCGCGCCGATGTCGAGGCGACCGTCGAGCACCTCATCGCCACCATGGGCCGCGACGCCTGGGAGAAGGGCATGAATCCCGACGTTCCAGAGACCAAGGTGACGGACAATCCGTACACGTACACCGACTACGACGCCGGCTCGGCGCAGCGGAAGCAGTAGGAAGGGGCTTCATGCCACGCGAAGCGGGACCGGACTTCATCGAGGCTCTCGCGCGCGGTCTGGACGTGGTGCGCTGTTTCCGGCCGGGCCGGCCGGTGATGACCCTGAGCGAGGTCGCCACCGCCACCGGCCTGGCCCGCCCCACCGTCCGGCGGATTCTGCTCACCCTGGAGGAGCTCGGCTACGTCCGCTCGTCGGGTGAGCGCGGCTTCGCGCTCACCCCACGGGTGCTGGAGCTCGGCATGGCGTACGTCAACGCCCTGTCGATCTGGGACGTCGCCCGCCCGCACATGCAGCGCCTGGTCGCCGCGACGGGCGAGTCGACGTCCCTGGCCCAGCTCGACGGCTCCGACATCGTGTACGTCGCGCGCGTCGCGGTGCCGAAGATCGTCACCCTGGCCGTCACCATCGGCACCCGCTTCCCGGCCCCGGCCACCTCGATGGGCAAGGTCCTGCTCGCCGCCCTCACCCCGGCCGAGCTGACCGCCCTGCTGGCCGAGCCGAGCCGCTCGGGCATCACGCCGCGCTGGCGCCCGCCGCGCGAGGAGCTGGACGCGGCCCTGCGCGAGGTCCGCACGAAGGGCTGGGCCCTGGCCGACCAGGACCTGGCCCCGGGCGTCCGCTCGGTGGCCACGGGCGTGCGCAACGGGGACGGGCGGGTGGTGGCCGCCCTGAACGTGACGGTCCACGCGGCCGAGACGACGGTCGAGCACCTGCTGGAGCACCACCTGCCGCTACTGCTGCGCGCCGCGGCGGACATCAGCCACGACTGGTCCCTGCTCGACGCGGTCCCGCTGGCCACCGCCCCGTCACCGACTGCTTAGGGCTCGGCGGCGGCTCCTGTTCGAGCAGGCCGACCAGTGCATCGGCTCGGACAGGTTGTCAGCGCAGGGCGGTCACCTCGGCGGCCGTGGGCAGGGCGGCCCGCGCGCCGACCGCCGTTGTGGCCAGGGCGCCCGCGGCGCAGGCCAGGCGTGCGGCCTCGTCCAGGTCGCGGCCGGTGTCCAGGGCCCACGCCAGCGTCGCGCAGAAGGCGTCGCCCGCGCCCGTGGTGTCCACCGTGGCCACGCGGTGGCCCGGGACGTCGACGGTGCCGGACGCGCGGTGGATGCGGCAACCCGCGGCGCCCAGGGTCACCACCACGGCGCCGGCGCCCGCGGCCAGGAGGTCGGCCGGGGCGCCCAGCACGGCCAGCTCGTGCTCGTTCGGCACCAGGACGTCCACCCGGGACAGCAGTTCCGGCGGCAGCGGTACCGCCGGAGCCGGGTTGAGCACGAAACGCCAACCGGACCGGGCGGCCGCCAGCACGGCGTCGAGCGGCACTTCCAGGCTCGCCAGCAGCACGCCCGAGCCGGGCAGGGCCGGGATGTCGGCGGGGGAGAGGCGGGCGTTCGCGCCTGGTACCACCGTGATGGCGTTCTCGCCGGCCTCGTCGACCAGGACCACGGCCAGGCCCGTCGGGGCGCTGTCCCGGGCCAGGCACGACAGGTCCACGGAGGACAGTGAGGCCGGGTCGAAGTCGGGGCCCACGCGGGCGATCAGGGTGCACGCGCCGCCCAGGCGGGCGACCGCGGCGGCCTGGTTGCCGCCCTTGCCGCCCGGGCCGGTCGAGGAGGCGGTCGCGACGACTGTCGAGCCGGGCGCGGCGATGCGGGGCACGCGCACGACCAGGTCGTTGTTGACCGCGCCCACGACCACCACGCTCATGGCATCGGATGGTACGTGAGCGCGAGCAGCGCCGCGTGCGTCCGCGCGTCCGCGGCCGCGATCAGGCCGTTCGCGCCCGACTCGACCGGGCCGCCGCGCAGGTCGGTCACCACGCAGCCGGCGGCCTCGCACAGGGCGATCCCGGCCGCGAAGTGCACGCTGGCGCGTACGTCGCCGTCGGTGAGGTACGCCGCGCGCTGGCCGGTCGCGACCCACGCCAGGGCGAGCGTGGTGGACAGGACGCGGGGGCGGAACCGGGCCTCGAACGCCGGGTTCGTGAGCAGGCGCGCGATCCGCTGGTTCGGGAACGGCGGGTCCAGGTTCAGGTCCACGAGGGCCGTGTGCGCGGACGGGGTCAGGGGGCCCTGCGTGGAGTACACCCGATGGGAGAACGGATCGGCGACCGCCGCGGCGACGGTGCGGCCCGACGCGCGCAGGGCCACGTTGACCGCCACGTTCATCGCGCCCGAGGCGAAGTTCAGGGTGCCGCAGAGGGGGTCGACGAGCCAGGCGCGCGCCGCGTCCGCGGGGCCGGTGCGGCCGCTCTCCTCGCCGGTGACCGCGTCGCCGGGGCGGGCCGCGCGCAGTACATCCAGGATCGCCGCCTCGGCCTCCAGGTCGGCGGCGGTCGCGAAGTCGCCGGCGCCCTTGTCGAACCGCGTGAGCTCGGCGCCGAAGCGGGCCCGCACCACGGCGGCGCCCGCCTCGGCGGCGGTCACGGCGAGTTCATGATCGTTCGGCATCCGGCGAGTGTACGGTCGCGGGATCGCGCAGCATGAAGGCCGCGTACCAGTCCGGCCACCCCTCGTCGTAGTGCCCGAGCTCCTGCTCGTGTACGCCGTGCGCCTCGGCCGCGCGGCGCAGGGCCGCGGCGAGTTCCTCGGCGGTGTCGAAGCGGATCACCGGCCCGGCGCCCTGACCTTGATCTCCTGCAGCACCCAGCCGTTGCCGTCCGGGTCGCGGAAGGACGCGAACGAGCCGTAGTCGCCGCGGCCCGGGTCCGGGCCCGGCACCCGCGCCTCGTCGCCGGCGTGGTGGAAGACCCCGCCGGCGTCGTGGAACGGCTCGCTGATGTCGGCCCCGCGCTCGGCGAGCTCGGCCCGGCCCTTCTCGATGTCCTTGACCACGAGGTGCAGCCCCTGCACGGAGCCGGGCGCGGCGGTGGTGAGCCGGTCGCCGAAGATGACCGAGCACTCGGATCCGGGCGGCGTCAGCTGTACCACGCGCAGCCCGTCGGATCCCGGGAAGTCCGCGTCCAGGCGCCAGCCCAGCCCGGCGTAGAAGTTCTTGGCCCGGTCGACGTCGGCGACGGGGATCACCACTACCTCGAGTTTGAAGTCCACCCGGCAACGATCCCGCGCCGCGGCCGGCCGGGGCCCCGGATCACCCCGGATCCGGCCCCGCGGCTCACTCGGCGTAGCCGTGGCCGCGGCGCTGGCTACAGTGACCCGATGGCGAGCATCCAGCCGGAGTTGTGGGTCGACGGCGCGGCCACGGCGGTCGAGTTCTACGCCGCCGCGTTCGGTGCCCGGGTATTGCACCGCGTCGGGGAGGGCGAGGACGTCGTCGCCCAGCTCGACGCCGGCGGCGCCGTCTTCTGGGTGGTGCAGGCCGACGCGGGCCGGCGCCGGCTCAGCCCGCCCGCGGCCGGCGGCACCACCGGGCGCGTCCTGCTCGTCGTCGACGACCCCGAGGCCGTGCACGCGCGCGCCGTGGCCGCGGGCGCGACCGCCACGTCGGCGGTCGCGCCCGAGCACGGCTGGCTGGTCGGGCGGATCGTGGACCCGTTCGGCCACGAGTGGGAGATCGGCCGGCCCGGTTAGAGCCTAGAGACCGAGGGCGTTGAAGAGGTACAGCCAGATCTCGCTGCGGGTCGGGAACGCCGGGATCGCGTGCCGCAGGCGGCTCAGCGGCACCTCGCCCACCACCGCGATCGTCGCCGCGTGCAGGAAGTCGGCGACCTCCGAGCCGGTGATCGTCGCCCCGACGATGACCTGGCGCTCCTCGTCGATGACGAACCGGCTGGTGCCGCGGGCGCCGTTGCCGTAGTACGAGCCGCCGGCGTTGCCCGAGGTCGGCAGGTCCACGACGCGCACGCTGATGCCCGCGGCCCGGGCCGACTCGGCGGTGTGCCCGACCGCGGCGACCTGCGGGTCGGTGAAGATGACGCGCGGGGCGCCGGGGCCGTCGCCGAGGTGGGTCGCGGCCATCGGCCGGCCCAGGATGTGCCCGGCGGCCAGCGCGGCCTGGTACTTGGCCATGTGCGTGAACAGCGCCCGGCCGTTGAGGTCGCCGATGACGTACAGCCAGTCCTTGTCCGGCACCCTGGTGTCCTCGTCGACGGTGACGTACCCGCCCGTCGTGAGCCCCACCGACTCCAGCCCGAGGCCCGCCGTCTCCGGCACCCGCCCGGTCGCCACGAGCAGCTCGTCACCGGTCGCGGTGCCGCCGTCGCCGAGGTTCACGACGACCGTGTCACCGTCCCGGCGTACCGACGTCGCCTTCTGCGCGGTGCGGATGTCGACCCCCTGCTCGGTCAGCGACGCCGTCACCTGCTCACACGCGAACTCCTCCTCGCGGGGCAGCAGCCGCCGCTCGCCCTCGATCAGCGTCACCTTCGTGCCCAGCGAGACGTAGGCCTGGCTGAGCTCCGCCCCGACCACCCCGCCGCCGAGAACCACCAGCCGCCCCGGCAGCGTCTTCGCCGTCGTCGCCTCCCGGTTGGTCCACGGCCGCGCCTCGGCCAGCCCCTCGATCGGCGGCATGGCCGGCGCCGTCCCGCCCGCGAGGATGACCGCCCGGCGCGCGACGAGCGCGGTGTCGCCGACGACCACCCGCTTCTCCCCGTCGAGGCGACCCCGCCCGCGGAAGAGGGTGATGCCGCGCTCCTCCAGCCACGGCAGCTGCCCGGCGTCGTCGAGGTTGCCGATCAGCTCGTCACGGCGGCGCAGCACCTCGGCGGCGTCGAGCGGCCCGGTGACCGCCTCGCGCACCCCCGGCACCCGGCGCACCTCGGCGAGCAGCTCGCCCGGGCGCAGCAGGGCCTTGGACGGGATGCAGGCCCAGTACGAGCACTCCCCGCCGACCTTGCGGTCCTCCACGATCGCCACGCCGAGCCCGGCCTCGGCGAGCCGCCCGGCCGCGACCTCCCCGCCCGGCCCGGCCCCGACGACCACGACGTCGAAGCTGCGTTCCTGCATCACACGGACTCCCCTTCGTTCGGGCATGTACCTACGACCGTACGCGGGAGGGGCGGGGTTGCGCCGGGGCGGAACAATGCGGGGGACAGCTCCTCTAGGGTGGGAGGCACCCGGTGCACTTTCAGGACTACCTGGCCGCCATCGTCTTCGGCGCCGTCATCGGCATCGTGGCGCGCATCATCCTGCCCGGCCGCCAGTCGATCGGCATCATCCTGACCACCGTGATCGGCATGGCCGCCGCGGTGGCCGGCACCTGGGCCGCGGACCGCTGGAACCTGCACAGCGACAAGCACTTCACGGTCGCCGGCCACGGGTACGACTGGCTGGTCATCGGCGTGCAGGTCGGCATCGCCGTCGTCGGGGTCGGCCTCGCGGCCGCGCTGACCAGCGCCTTCCGCTCGGACGACCACGACCGGCGCCACCACCATCACGACCGGTACGACTACGACCGCTAACGCTCGTTGAGCAGCCGGGCCAGGTGGGCCTGGTCCTCCAGGAGGCGCTGGGAGACCAGCTGCTGGACGTTGCGCAGCGCCGAGGCCCGCGAGTCGCTCAGCTCGATCCGGTCGGTGGTGAAGAAGTCCATGGTGCCGACCACGCGCCCGCGCGAGGTCGGCCACGAACACCAGGTCGCGCGCCCTCCATGCCCGCCCCGACAGCCCGACCCCCTCGGTGAACGTGGCCGCCAGCGTCACGTCGCGGAACTCCGGCCCGGCCGAGCCGGACTCGTGCCGGAACACCGGCACCGGGCCGGTGTCGCGCTCCTCGATCTCCCAGTACGATCCGTACGCCCAGCCGAAGGAGCTGCGCACCGTGTCCAGGGCCCCGCGGATCGCCGTCTGACTGTCCGAGGTGTGCCCGAGCGCGGTGACCACCTCGGTGACCGCGGCGCGGTCCTTGGCGTCCTGGCGCAGCCCGGCCGCCGCGCCTCGGCCGTGCGCCGGCAGTCCCGCACCTCGGCCAGGTCGCCGTGGTAGATCGGCTGCCGGCTCTGCTGCGCCCGCGCGACGAGCCCCGTCGGCGCCGCCCGCAGCCGGTCGGCGATCGGCCGGTCTCGAGCACGCCCCGGGCCCGGTGGGCAGCCAGACGGCGCCGTAGTGGTAGTCGTAGGAGCGCACCAGCGACTCCACGGTGATCCGCCAGGTGCTCGCCTCGTCCAACGCGCCGCTCGGCGCGGTGACGAGTTCCTCGAGCGCCTCGACGTCCCGCGGCACCGGCTCGGGCCGGGCGGCGGGTTGAGAACGCGACAACAGGCCCACGCCTGGCCATCGTCATCGCGGTGCGCTTCTGTAGTGATTTGGTTCGCGGGTGGAAGGTGCATGAAAACGGACATGGCTCGCCGATTCCCCTGAACCGCCAAAAACCCTGCGGGGGCGAGCGGGCGGCCGGACGGTGATCGACCGGAGTGCCTGCCGTGCGGGACGCGTGGTGCGTGACCGGCTACCGTGTGCGCCATGGCAACGATCGGTGACGTGGCGAAGCAGGCGGGAGTCTCCCCGAGTACCGTCTCGTATGTCCTGAGCGGCAAGCGGACCATCTCGGAGGAGACCCGGACCCGCGTCCTGGCCGCCATCGAGGTGCTCGGCTACCACCCGCACGCGGGCGCCCGCGCCCTGGCGAGCAACCGCTCCAACGTCATCGCCCTCATCATGCCGCTGTACACCGGGCTCTACGTGCCGATCCTCATGCAGTTCGTGATTTCGGTGGTGACCGCGGCGCGCCGCTACGACCACGACGTGCTGCTGCTCACCCAGGACGAGGGGGAGAAGGGCCTGGAGCGGGTCGCCGCGAGCTCCCTCGCCGACGGGCTCATCGTCATGGACATCGAGGAGCACGACCCGCGCCTGCCCCGGCTGCGCACCCTCGGCCGCCCGTCCGTGCTCATCGGCTTCCCGGCCGACGGCACCGGCCTGACCTGCATCGACCTCGACTTCGCGGCGGCCGGCGCGGCCTGCGTGGACCATCTTGCCGACCTCGGGCACCGCTGCGTGGCCCTGATCGGTTCGCCGCCGGAGGTGTACGAGCGCGGGCTCGGCTTCGCCCGCCGTACCGCGGACGGCTTCCACGAGGCGCTGCGCCGCCGGGGCCTCACCGGCTCGACGGTGCCGTGCGAGCCGTCGCCGGACGCCGTGCAGGCCGTGGCGGAGTCGCTGCTGGCCCGGCACCCGGACCTCTCGGCGGTCGTGGTGCACAACGAGCCGGCGGTACCGCTGCTGCTGGACGCCTTCGCCGCGCTCGGCCGCTCGGTCCCGCACGACGTGTCAGTGGTGGCCATCGGGCCGGACGACCTCGCCGAGCGCTCCAAGCCCCGCCTCACGTCGGTCGGCATCCCCGCCGAGGAGATCGGGCGGCGGGCGGTGGAGCTGGTGGCGGCGAAGCTCGGCGGGCGCGCGGTCCCCGATGCGACGCTGGTGTCGCCGGTGCTGATCCCGCGCGACAGCGCCGGGCCGGTGGGGGCCTAGGTTTCTCGGCGCGGGGTTGTCCGTGGCTCGCGCGTAGTCCGCAGCTCGCGGGGTTGTTCGCAGCGATCTTCGTCACTGCGGGTGCCGGTTCGTCCGCGGTCCGCACGAACCGGGGTTGGCACAGTGCGCCGCGGGAGTGCAACATGTCGTCGTGTCCGCGTCAGCTGCCCTCCCGCAAGCCCGTCACGACGCCCAGGCGCTCGCCGACTCCGGCGACGTCGCGGGTGCGCGGGCGGTGCTCGAACGCGCTGTAGCCGCCGGCCGCCCGGGCCTGGCCGACGGCGACCCCGAACTGCTGGCCACCATGCGCCAGCTCGCCGCCCTGCACACGCGTGCGGGCGACCCCATGATGGCGCGGCGCGTGCTGGAGGAGGCGGTGGAGTCCGCCGGCCAGCGCGGCGACACCGACCCGCTGGCCGTGCTGCTCTCCCACGACCTCGCGGTCGTCGCGACCGAGCTGAACAACCGGTACGTCGCGAAGACCCACTTCGCGCGGGTCGCCCGCTTCGGCCCGGCCGCGCTCGGCCCCGGCCACCCGGCGGTCGTGCACGCGCGCCAGATCACGGCCCAGGACCCCGGCGCGGCGGCGTTGGAGGACGACGCGCCGACGGTGCGCCTGGAGCCGGGCGGCCCCATGTACCCCGTGCCGGTGGTACCGGGCCCGCCGCTGACCGGGCCGCCGCCCATGCCCGCCCCGATGCCGCCGGGCCAGCCGCCGGTGCCCGGCCCGCCGGTGCCGGGTCAGCCGATGCCGGGTCATCCGGTTTCGGGTCCGCCCGTGTTCGGTCAGCCGCCGGTGCCGGGCCAACCGATGCCGGGTCCGCCGGTTTCGGGTCCGCCGGTTTCGGGTCCGCCGGTGTTCGGTGCGCCTCCGATGCCCGGGCCGCCGGTTTCGGGTCCGCCGGTTTCGGGTCCGCCTGGGCCGCGTCCGCCGGTGTCCGGTCCCCCCGTGTTCGGCCAGCCGCCCGTGCCGGGCCAGCCGATCCCGGGTCAGCCGCCGTTCCCGGGCCAGCCGCCGACGGGGCCGGGCCAGCCCCCGTTCCCGGGTCAGCCGCCGACTGGGCCGGGCCAGCCACCGGGGCCGGGCCAGCCCCAGTTCCCAGGCCAGCCGCCGGTTGCCGGGCCGCCGCAGTTCCCGGGCCAGCCCCCCGTGTCCGGGCCGCCGCAGTTCCCGCCGATGCCGCAGCTGCCCCTGCCCCCCGTCTACGCGCCGCCCCTGCCACCCCCGCCCCCCGCCGGCTCCCCGTTCGCGGGCCCGCCGGTCTCGGGCCCGCCCCTGCCCCCGTCACCGTTCGCGACGCCTCCGGTGTCGGCCCCGCCCGTGTCGGGCCCCCCGGTGTCCGGCCCGCCGGGCCTGCCGCCGAACCCGTTCGCGCTCCCCCCGGTGTCCGGCCCCCCGGTGTCGGGCGTGCCGGTCTCGGGCCACCCGGTGTCCGGGTACCCGGTGTCGGGCGTACCCGCCTCGGCGCCGCCGGCCCCGTACCAGCCGCCGGCCCCGCACCACACCGAGCTGCCGCCGGTCGTCCCGCCGCTGGGCGACGTCAACGCCAAGCGCCGCCGCTGGCCGCTGGTCGTGGCCGTGGTCGGCGTCGTGGCGGTCCTGGCCGCCGCCGGCGCCGCGTTCTACGTGCTGCGCCCCAAGGGCACGCCGTCGGTCGTGTCGGACCCGCCGTCCGCGAGCGCGTCCCCGTCGCCGTCGGCCTCGCCGTCGCCGACCGGGCCGCCGCCGGTCACCGCGATCGTCTCGCCGCTGGACGGCAGCGCGGTCCCGTGGCCGGTCGACGCGCAGTTCACCATCGCGCCGGAGGACGCCGGGGCGACCGACACGGTGCTGGTGCTGTCCGTCTGCGTCGGCGGCCGCTGCTACCTCGACAACAAGCTCGACCTGCGCAAGGGCATGTCGAAGCAGACGTACACCGTCCGCCTCGGCTCCACCGCCGCCGAGGGCATCAACTCGACGTGGACGGTGCGCCTCGACCGGCTGACGAACGCGGTGTTCGACCAGGCGAAGGCCGAGAAGAGCGCCGAGGTCGCCAACAACACGTGGGGCAACAAGGGCACGTCGATGAGCCTGCTGAACCCGACCCCGGTGGGGCAGGTCACGCTGACGAAGCAGCACTGACCTGGGGCCACGGGGTGGCGCACGATCGGGTACCGTGTGCGCCGCCCCCGTCCGCGAGCCCAACGGAGCTGAACGCATCATGTCCGAATTGTCCTGCCGGATCTGCCATCGGATGCCCGCCGCCGACGTGCGGTTCCACGGGCATCGGGGCATGGTCGTGTTGATGCGGTTCTCGCGGGTCGACGGGCCGTTCTGCCGGGACTGCGGGCTGGCCGCCTACCGCGACATGAGCGCCGACACCCTGCTGCGCGGCTGGTGGGGGCTGCTGTCGGTGTTCGCCGCCGCGGGCGTGCTCGTGCTCAACACGGCCCGCCGCGCGCGGGTCGCGCGGCTGCCGGAGCCCTCGGCCGCGCGCAACGAGCACACGCTCGACCCCGGCAAGCCGCTGCTCGACCGCACCGCCGCCTACGGGCTGCTGGTGCCCGCCCTGCTGCTCGTGTTCATCGGGTGGTCGGCGGTGAACGGCGGCTGATGTCCGGATTCTCATCCGGTTTTCGCGCCCGGCGCGCGTAGATCGCGGCAGGTCGCCGCGGGTCCGGAGACCTATCCATCAATTCCGGACAGGGCCCGGGCCGGCGACGCCGGCTGCTGGCGGGCGAGCAGGCGCGACACGCCGTCGGCGGTGAGCGGCTCGGCCAGGTGGTAGCCCTGCCCGAGGGTGTAGCCCAGCTCGCGCAGGACCGCCGCCTGCTCGGCGCTCTCCACGCCCTCGGCGACGGTGTCGAGCCCGAAGGCGCGGGCCAGCTGGATCACCGCGCGGGCCACGGCCTGGCGGGCGTCGGCGGCCGCGGGCTGCCCGTCGTCGATCTCGATGCCGTCCACGAACGACTTGTCCAGCTTGACGATGGCGGCCGGGAAGGCGCGCAGCAGGCTCAGCGACGACTCGCCGGTGCCGAAGTCGTCGAGGGCGAGCCGGACGCCGAGGCGGTCGAGCTCGTGCAGCGTGCGCGAGACCTGCTGGCCGCGCAGCACCGCCGACTCGGTCACCTCCAGCACCAGGTGCTCGTACGGCAGGCCGGTGTCGGCCAGGGCGGCGGTCACGTCGGCGACGAAGTCGGGGTCGTGCAGCTGGCGCGCGGAAACGTTGAGGCCGGCCTCGAGCAGGGCGCCGGGGCCGAACTCGGCGCGCCAGCGGGCGGCCTGCCGGCAGGTCTCGCGCAGCACGAACCGGCCCAGCGGCACGATGAGGCCGGTGCGCTCGGCGGCCGGGATGAACTCGGCCGGGCCGATCGTGCCGCGGGTCGGGTGCTGCCAGCGCACGAGGGCCTCCACGCCGACGACGCGGCGGTCCTCGAGGCGCAGGATCGGCTGGTACACCACGCGGAACTCGTCGTGGTCCAGCGCCCGGCGCAGCTCGCCGCCCAGCTGCATGTGGGCCAGCACCGGCTCGCCCATGCCGTCGGCGTACCGCACGAACCCGGCCTTGCCCCGCTGCTTGGCCGTGTACATGGCGACGTCGGCGTCGCGCAGCACCGAGTCGACGGTCGCGCCGGGCCCGGCGGCCGCGATGCCGATGCTGGCCTGCACGAGCAGGCGGTGCCCGCTGAGCGGCTGGTCGAGCGCGGCGAGCAGGCGGGCGGCGAGGGCCTCGGGCTCGGCCCCGGTGAGCAGCACCGCGAACTCGTCGCCGCCGACGCGCACCGGCAGCCCGTGCGGGCCGGCCTCGGCGCGCAGCAGCCGGGCGACGGAGACGAGCAGCTCGTCGCCGACGCCGTGGCCGAGCAGGTCGTTGACCGTCTTGAAGTCGTCGAGGTCGACCAGCAGCACGTGGGCGGGCTCGGCCGCGGCCAGGGCGGCGGCGAGCCGGTCGCGGAACAGCGCGCGGTTGGCCAGGCCGGTGAGCCCGTCGTGGCTGACCTCGTACTGCAGCCGCTCCTCCTGCACCCGCGTGCTGTGCAGCAGCCGGACGTTCTCCCGGAACGCGAGGTACTGCCGCAGCGTCACCAGCACCGTGACCAGCACCGCGGCGAGCAGGACCACGCGGCTGGGCCAGCTCAGCGGCGCACCGAGCGCCACGGCGACGAGCGGGACGTCGGCCGCGGCGACGGCGAGGTAGGGCAGCACCACCCCGCCGCGGCCCGGGGCGCGGCGCGGCCCGAGGTCGGCGCGCGCCTGGGCCAGGACGGCGAGGGTGGCCAGCAGCGGGGTCAGCGGCATCACGATGGCCTGGGCGGGCACGCTGCCGGCCGGGCCGAGCCGCACCGCGATCACGGTGACGATCGCGGCGGTGACGCCGCCGGCAGCCGCCATGAGCCGGATCGCGTCGCGGTCGACGGGCCCGCCGGCGACGTAGGACACCTTCGTGGCCGCGCCGAGGGCGACGAGCAGCCCGAGGCCGGTGAGCACCATCGCCTGCGGGCTCCACGGGTCGGCCGCGTCGATCATGGGGGCCAGCCCGGCGTACCACAGCACGACCGCGCAGCCGAGGAAGCCGATGGCGCGGTCCAGCAGCATCCGCCACCACTCGACGCCCTCGGCGGGGACGACGGGCACGCGGATCATGGCCCAGATGGCGATGAGGAACCCGATCGCGGCGCAGGCGGCGGCCGGCAGGGGCATGGAACGGGTGCCGGCCTCGCGGTAGTGCACCAGGATGTCGGCGGCGAACCAGGCGTACCCGGACGAGATGAGCACGACCGCGGCGAGCATGGTGCGCCAGAACCGGCGCGCGACCGGCGGCAGGCCCCTGGTGCCCAGGAGGCGGTGGACGGCCACGGTGGCGAACACGCCGCCGAGGGGCGCGAAGGCGTACGCGATCGCCTCGGTGCCGGCGCCGACGGTCAGGTACGCCACGCACCACACGATGCCGAGGGCGGCCACCACGGCGGCGGCGAGCACATAGCGCCGGGCCTCCCGCGTCACGCTGGGAAGAATATCGTGCCGGTTGCGTACCGGATCTCACCCGAACGTTCCGTTCAGACCCGGCGCATCAGCCCCGCGTCAAGGCGGCACTCGTCGATGTCAGCGCGGTCTCAGGGCCGGTCCCCAGACTCACCGGCATGAAGAAACTGATCGCGGCGGCCTTCGGGGCCGCCCTCGTGTTCGTGGCCACCCCTGCCCTGGCGGCGCCGGCCCCGCCCGACCTGCGGGTCAAGGTCCCCAACGTGGTCGGCCTGAACGACCGGGACGCGGTGAAGATCCTCAAGACGGCGGGCCTCGGCGTCGCCGCCGACACCGCCGTGGACTGCGCGAACATCGACGTCGTGCTGGCCCAGGACCCCGCGGGCGGCCGGATCGTCCCGCTGGGCACCCGGGTTCTGATCACGATCGGCGCGGCTCCGGAGAAGGGCTGCCCGTAGCCGGTCGAGGCCGCGCCCACCACTGGGCCAGGGCCACGGCGGCGAGCACGAGCAGCGCGCCCGCGAGGGCGAACCACACGCTGATCTCGGTCTTCTTGTGCTGCAGGGTCACCTGGCTGGGCAGGTCGCGCAGGACGTCGCCGAGGGCCTTGGCGTTGTCGGCCTTGAAGTACTTGGCCCCGGTCATCTCCGCGACCTTGGTCAGCGTCTCCTCGTCCATGTCCTGGAACCGGCCGCGCCCGCCGAAGCCGAAGCCCCCGCCGCCCGGACCGCCCCGGAAGCTCTGGTCCCCGGCGATCTGGTTGCTGGAGCACACCATCGGCGAGGGCTGGTCGGTGCCGAAGCCGATGGTGTAGACGCGCAGGCGGCGGGCCGCGGCCTGCTCGGCGGCGGTGATGGGGTCCACGCCGTCGGTGTTGCGCCCGTCGGTGAGCACGACGATCGTGTCGGGCTCGTAGTCGCCGCTGTCCGCGCCTTTGGCGCCGCCGTTGTCGGGCACTTCCACGCCGGTCGGGGGGACGTCGGGGTTGATCTCGGCGATGGCGTCGATCGAGGCGAGGATGGCCAGGCCGATGGCGGTACCGCGGGAGGTGCGCAGGCCGTCGATCGCCTTGGTGAGCTTGTCCTTCTCGGTGGTCGGCGGCACCAGCAGGCCCGCGGTGCCGGAGAAGGCGACCAGGCCGATCTTCGCCCCGCCCTCGTGGTCGGCGATGAACTCCTTGGCCGCCTTCTGCGCCGCGCTGAGCCGGTTGGGGTCGACGTCGGTGGAGCACATCGAGCCGGAGACGTCGACGGCCAGCAGGATTGTCGCGGCCTCGTCGGGCACGACCACCGACGCCTGGGGGCGGGCGGCGGCGGTACCGGCGAAAAGGATGCCGGCGGCCAGCAGGGCGAGGGGGATGCGCCGGCGCCACGAGGAGCGGCCGGGCAGCGCGGCGCGCACGAGCGCCACGCTGGACAGGGTCACGGCCACCTTGCGGCGCCGGCGGCGGCTCCACCACCGGTAGGCCAGCAGCAGCGGGAACGCCAGCAGGATGCACAGGGCCCACGGCCAGGTCAGCGACATCAGAGGATCCGTCCGAACCAGGTGGTCATCAGTATGCCCCCGAGGGTGAGCAGCAGCACGGCGATCGCCGCGGCCGCCCCGGTCAGCTCGACCGGCTTGCGCTCGGTCGTCAGCCGCAGGTCCAGCGACTGGTACACGTCGTGCAGGGCCTGCGCGTTCTCCGCCCGGTGGTAGTTGCCGGCCGTCGTCTGCGCGATCTGGGTGAGCAGGTCCTCGTTGAGCGAGGTCGCCACCTGGTAGCCGTCGACCTCGACGGTCGCGCCCTCGACGGTGCCGACGCCGACGGTCTCGACGCGCACCCCGGCCTTCGCGGCCAGGCTCGCCGCGGCGAGGGCGTCGGGCCCGCCGGTGTCCTCGCCGTCGGAGAGCACGACGATCGTGGCGTTGCCGAAGTACCCGATGTCGGGCGCCGCCCCGCCGGTGTCCTCGCCCGGCAGGCTCACGGGCTTGCCGACGACCACGGTGAGCGAGGCGAGGATCGCCTGGCCCAGCGAGGTGCCGCCGTTGACCTGCAGGCGCTTGATCGCGGCGGCGGTGGCGTCGTGGTCCGCGGAGGGCTGCTGGGTGGTGAGCGCGCCCTGGTCGAAGGCGACGATGCCGATGTTCACGCTGTCCGGCTGGGCCTTGACGAACTCGGTCGCCGCCGACTTCGCGGCGTCGAGGCGGCTCGGCGGCACGTCCTGGGCCTTCATGCTGTTGGAGACGTCGAAGGCGAGGATGACGGTGCCGGCGGCGCGCGCGACCGGCAGCGTGGCCGCCGGGCGCGCGACGGCGAGCAGCAGCAGGGCCGCCGCGGTCAGGAACAGCACCTGGGGCAGGTGCCGGCGCAGCGCCGACCGTGCAACAAACCGCGACCGGCCGACCGCGTCTTTACCGACGGGGCCTGTGTAATTGAGTCCCGGGCGGCGGTGCGCGCGGAAGTACACGAAGAACAGCGCGGCTGCGGCGACCACCGCGACCACCACCAGCATCGGATGTTGGAACGTCATCGGCGCCTGCGCTTCGCGTCGCGGACCATGGCGACGAGCGCCTCCAGCGGGTCCTCGTCGGTGGTGACCACGTGCCCGCGCACGCCGGAGCGGCGCATCGCCGCGGCCACGCCCGCCTCGCGCGCGTCGACCTCGGCGCGCAGCCGCAGGCGGAACTGCGGGTCGCCGGTGTCGACGAGGATCTGCTCGCCGGTCTCGGCGTCCTCGACCACGACCAGCCCCAGGTCGGGCAGGTCGAGCTCGACCGGGTCGACGACCCGGATCGCGATCACCTCGTGGCGGAACGTCAGCCGGGTCAGCTCCGGCTCCCAGCCCTCGCCGATGAAGTCGGACACGACGAAGACCAGACCCCGCCGGCGGGCGGTCGAGGCGGCGAGCCGCAGCATGGCGCCGAGGTCGGTTGCGCCCTTTTCGGGGGTACCCCCGGAGGCCTTGCCGATCTCGTGGGCGATGCGCAGCACATGGGGCCGGCCCGCGCGGGGCGGCAGCACGAGCTGTTTCGCGTTGTCGTAGAGGATCGCCCCGACCCGGTTGCCGCCGTAGGTGAGCAGCCGCGCCAGGCTGACCGCGAGCTCGGTCAGCGTCCCGTCCTTGGAGGACCCGGCGCCGGCCACCCGCATGGACGCCGAAAGGTCCAGCACGAGCCAGGCGGTGAGCTCGCGGTCCTCGGTGTACTGGCGCACGAACGGCTCGTCGAGGCGGGCCGTCACGTTCCAGTCGATGTGCCGGACGTCGTCCTCGGGCGTGTACTCGCGCACGTCGGCGAAGTCGATCCCCGTGCCGCGGAACACCGTGCGGTACGAACCCTGCAGCTGCCCGTCGAGGCGGCGCAGCACCTGCCACTCCAGGCGGCGCAGCAGGCGGTCGGCGGCCGTGGTCACGGCCTGAGCCTCTGATGAACGGCCACTCCGCTTCGCTCCGTACCGCTCATGGGCGGCCGACGCTCCGGGCCGGCGTGGGGGCCGGCACGTTTACCGCGGCCAGCACCCGGGCCACGACCATGTCGGCGGTGACGTCGTCGGAGAGCGCCTCGTAGGACAGCACCAGGCGGTGGCGCAGCACGTCGGGGGCGAGCTCGTGCAGGTCCTCGGGCACCACGTAGTCGCGGCCGCGGATGAACGCGAGCGCCCGCGCGGCCAGCACCAGGTTGATCGAGGCGCGGGGGCTGGCGCCGAAGGTGACGTACCGGGTCAGGTCGCCGAGCCCGACGTCGGCCGGGTTGCGGGTGGCGTTGGTGAGCCGCACCGAGTACTCGATGAGCGACGGGTCCACGTACACCTCGTCGACCTGGCGCTGCATCTCGATGAGCCGCTCGGGGTCGACGACGGCCTGGGTGACCGCCTCGGGCAGGATGGCCCGCTCGACGATCACGAACTCCTCGGTCGGGCTCGGGTACCCCACCAGGACCTTCATCATGAACCGGTCGACCTGGGCCTCGGGCAGTGCGTAGGTGCCCTCGGACTCGATCGGGTTCTGGGTGGCCATGACCAGGAACGGCTTCGGGATGTGGTGCGTCTCGCGGCCGATGGTGACCTGCCGCTCCTGCATGGTCTCGAGCAGGGCGCTCTGCACCTTCGCCGGGGCCCGGTTGATCTCGTCGGCGAGCAGCAGGTTGGTGAACACGGGGCCGAGGCTGACCTGGAACTCGCCGGAGGGCTGGTGGTAGACCCGCGTCCCGACGATGTCGGCCGGCACCAGGTCGGGGGTGAACTGCACCCGGTGGAACTGCCCGCCGATGGCCGCCGCGAGGGCCTTGACCGCGAGCGTCTTGGCCAGGCCGGGGACGCCCTCGACGAGGATGTGGCCGCGGCTGAGCAGGGCGACCATGAGCCGCTCCAGCAGCCCGTCCTGCCCGACGATGGTCTTGCGGACCTCGTAGAGCACCTGCTCGACGGCGGTCGCGTTCGGTACGTCCATGCTCTTCCTTACCTCGGTTGGTCCGTTCCCGGTTCAGCCGTTACTGCTCGGGGCCCGGCTCGCCCGGCCCCGTCGAGCCCAGGGCCGCGCCGATCGGCACCGCGAAGCCCACACCGACGAAGGTGCCCGCGGAGGTGGGGTTGGCCAGGGCGACCACGATCCCGATGACCTCGCCCTTGGCGTTGACCAGCGGCCCGCCCGAGCTGCCCGGGTTGACGGCCGCGTCGAACTGGATCAGGCCGGCCAGCTTCGTGCCGTCAGGGTTGGCCGCGGTGCGGTTGAGCCCGGAGATGACCCCGGTGGTGGTGCTGCCGGTCAGCCCGAGCTGGTTGCCGATGGCCACGACGTCGTTGCCGACCGCGATCCGCCCGGAGTTGCCCATGACCGCCGGGACGAGCACGTCGGGCAGGTCGGCCGGGGTCAGCGTCGCGATGTCCAGCTCCGGGTTGGACCCGGAGACCTCGGCCGCCGACTCGGTGCCGTCGGCGTAGCGGACCTTGATCGCGGTGCCGCCCTTGACCACGTGGAACGCCGTCAGGATGGTGCCCTGGGCGTTGGCGATCACGCCGGTGCCGGTGGCGCCGCCGTCGCCCAGCGTCGTCTCGATCGTCACCACCGACGGGGCCACCGCCTGGTAGATCTGCGCCGTCGTCGGCGGGCCGGACGCGCTCGGCGAGGCCGCCGCGGACGGGCGGGTGGCGGTGGGGGCCGCGCCGGAGCCGCCGGCCCGGAACGCGAGCACGCCGGTCGCCACGATCGCCACGACCACCACGCCGACCCCGATGGCGAGGTCACGGCGGGTCAGCGCCACGGGGGCCCGGCCCGGCCGCCCGGCGGCGTCCTCGGGCTTCTCGGCGGGCTCTGGGCTCTTCGGGCCGGGTTCCGCGATGATGCTCACCTCGGGGCCGGCCCACTGCACGGGCTTCCCGGCTGGGCGCATGGGCCCAAGATAGCCCCGGTAACTCGGAGAACGGTAAGAGCGCGCTCTACAGTGCCAGGGTATGGAGGAGCGTAACTGGTGGGTGGCGCCCGGTCTCGGCATCGGCCCGCTGCGGTTCGGCACCCCGCGCGGGGAACTGCGCGCCGCTCGCGGATCGTGCCGGCCCTTCCGGCGCGGGCCCGACGCGGTGGACCTCACCGACGACTACCCCGACGGCGTGCAGCTGACCTGCTCGCCCGACGAGGGCCTGTACTGCATCGAGATCCACGAACCCGTCGGCGTGCACCACCTGGGGGTGCCGCTGCACGGGCGCGCCCGCGACGTGCTCGCCGCCCTCCGCGCGGCCGGCGTCCCGGTCGCGCGCGACGACTCCGGCTGGTCCGTGGCCGGGGGCGCCGCGCTGCTCTCGGTGGAGTCCGGCGCGGTCGACATCGTGACCGCGTACGCGCCGCGCCGCGCGGGCACCCGCATCGAGGAGTTCGACGCCGGCCCCGCGGCCGCGCCGCCGCTGACCTCTTACACCGTGCGGCCGGGCGAGGGCCTCACCGCGCTGGCCCTGGGCACCCACCGCGACGAGGTGCGCGCGACGCGCAACGGCGGGGTGGCCCTGGTCGGGTACCCGGCCGGGGACTCTTTCTTCGACGAGGGCCTCACGGTGGGGTACGACTTCGCCGGCCTCACCGAGCGCATCACCGTGGCCCGGGCCGGGGCGGTCCTGCTCGACGGCGTCAACCTGCTGCCGTCGCGGCCCCGGACCGTGGCCGACGTGCGCCAGGCGCTGGTCGCGGCCGGCCACGAGGTCGCGGAGGAGGAGGCCGCGCTGCTGCTGCCGGGCACGGGCATCGCGGTGTGGACGCCCCGCCCGGGCCCCTCGCGCCAGGTGTGTGCGGTATCTCTGACCCGCCCCTGAGCGGGCGCGGAACAATGGACCCGTGGCGAAGATGGTGCGGGTGGACCTCGGCGAGGTCGAGTACGCCGAGGCGGCCGAGGCGATGCGGGGCTGGGTCGCCGAGCGGCAGGCCGGCTCGGCGCCCGACCGGCTGTTCCTGCTCACGCACCCGGCCGTCGTCACCTACGGGCGGCACACCGCGCTGTCCGACCTGCCGCAGGACGGCTCGCTGCCGGTCGTCGAGGTCGACCGCGGCGGGCACGCGACCTACCACGGGCCGGGGCAGCTCGTCGGGTACCTGGTGATGAACCTGCGCGAGGGTGGCCCCGGCGACGTGGTGCGCTGGCTCGAGCTGGCGCTCATCGACGCGCTCGGCGACCTCGGGTTCGCGGCGGTGCGGCGGGACACGCCCAAGGGGGCCGACAGCCTCGTCGGGGTGTGGACGCCGGAGCACCACAAGCTCGTGTCGATCGGGATGCGCATCCGGGGCGGCGTCACCAGCCACGGGTTCGCCCTCAACGTCGATTCGGACCTCGGCGTGTACGAGCGGTTCGTGGCCTGCCGGCTCGACGGGGTCACGATGACGTCGCTGCGCCGGATCGCCGCGGACACCGGGCAGCCGGTCCCGGACCTGGCCGGGGTGCGCGACGCGGTCGCCCGGCGGCTCGGCGCGCAGTAGCTGGAAGTTTCCTGATCGCACCCCGGTGCACCTGGGGGCGGGTTCTTCACTGTTGACAAGCCGCCCGCGAGTTCGTAGTTTGCGTGTCGAAGCGCTTCGACAGGATTTCGAACAAACCCCATCGGAAGCCGCGAAGCGCCCCCTGACGACCATCGGACCGACTGCGCACCCGCACACGGCGCCACCCCCGCCGTGCCCCACTCCACATCAGGAGCAGACGTGTTCACGCGTATCCGCAGCGCCGCTGTAGCCGCAGCGGCCATACTCGCGCTGACCGGCTCGCTCGCCGCCTGTGGCGGCGGCGACGACCAGGCCCAGGGCGACGGCAAGACCCTGAAACTCTGGCACTACGAGGGCGCGACGAGCGCCATGGGCATCGCCTGGAACGAGGCGATCAAGCAGTTCGAGGCCTCCCACCCCGGCGTCAAGGTCACGTTCGAGGAGAAGAGCTTCGAGCAGATCCGGCAGAGCGCCAGCATGATCCTCAACTCCAACGACGCGCCGGACGTCATGGAGTACAACAAGGGCAACGCGAGCGCCGGCCTGCTGTCCAAGCAGGGGCTGCTCACCGACGTCTCGGCCGAGGCCGACAAGCGCGGCTGGAGCAAGGCGCTCACGCCGGGCCTCGCGACCACCGCCCGGTACGACACCCGTGGCGTGATGGGCAGCGGCAAGTGGTTCGGCGTGCCCAACTACGCCGAGTACGTGATGGTGTACTACAACAAGGACCTCTTCGCGAAGTACAACATCCAGGTCCCGACGACGCTCGAGCAGCTCGAGACCGCGATGCAGACGTTCAGGACCAACGGCGTCACCCCGATCAGCATGGGCGGGGCCGAATACCCGGCCCAGCAGATCCTGTACTCGCTGGCGCTGTCGAAGGCCGACCGCTCCTGGGTCGAGGACTACCAGCTGTACAAGAACAAGGTGGACTTCCACGGCCCGCAGTGGACCTACGCGGCCAACACCTTCGCCGACTGGGTCGCGAAGGGCTACATCGACAAGAACTCGGCCGGCATCAAGGCCGAGGACATGGGCCAGGCCTGGGAGCAGCAGAAGTCCCCGATCATGATCTCCGGCAGCTGGTGGTACGGCCGGCTGGTCAAGGAGGCCACCACGTTCCAGTGGGGCACCTTCCTGTTCCCCGGCAGCAAGCTGTACCCGGGCTCCAGCGGCAACCTCTGGGTCGTGCCGGCCAAGGCGAAGAACAAGCAGCTGGCGTACGACTTCATCGACATCACGATGAAGCCCGAGATCCAGAACCTGCTCGGCAACTCCGGCGGCATCCCGGTCGCGGCCCAGACCGACAAGATCACCGATGCCAAGAGCAAGGAGCTGATCGCCAACTACGAGGCCATCTCGAAGCAGGACGGCCTCGCCTTCTACCCGGACTGGCCGGCCCCCGCCTACTACGACGTGCTCGTGGCCGGCGCCCAGAAGCTCATCAACGGTTCGGCCAAGCCGGACGCGGTCCTCGACGAGATCGCCAAGCCCTACAACGACAACTTGGCGAACGTCGGCAAGTGATGACCCAACGCAAGGGCTACTGGCCGTTTCTGGTCCCGGGTTTCCTCCTGGTTGCGCTCGTCGTGGCGGTACCGCTGCTCATGACGGTGGGCACGAGCTTCACGGAGTGGTCCGGCGTGGGCACCCCACGCTGGACCGGCCTGGCCAACTACGACCGGCTGCTGCACGACGACAGGTTCTGGAAGTCCTTCGAGAACATCGCGTTCATGATCATCGCGATGGCGGTGGTGCCGACCCTGCTCGGCCTGTTCCTGGCCGCCCTGTTGTTCGACTACGTCGCGCCGCGCCTGGGTGCTCGCACCGCCCGGGCGCTGCGCTCCGGCTTCTACCTGCCCCAGGTGCTGCCGCTGGCCGTCACCGGCATCGTGTGGGGCTGGATCCTGCACCCGAACTACGGCGTGCTGAACTCCATCCTCGACAAGGTGGGGCTGGGCTCGCTGGCGCGCAACTGGCTCGGCGACGAGCACTACGCGCTGTACACCGTCATGGCCGTCATGATCTGGGTGCAGATCGGCTACCCGGTCGTCATGTTCATGGCGGGCCTGCAGCGGGTCGACCCCGAGCTCTACGAGGCCGCCGCGCTCGACGGGGCCGGCTGGTGGCAGCGCTTCAGCCGCATCGCACTGTTCCAGATCCGGCCCGAGATCGGCGTCGTGCTCATCACCACCACGATCGCCGCGCTGAAGGTGTTCGCCCAGATCTTCGTGCTCACCGGCGGCGGCCCGGGCAACGCGACGATGGTGCCTTCGTACTTCGCGTGGCAGAACTACTTCCAGAACGCCAACGTCGGCTACGCCTCGGCCATCTCCACGGTCCTGGCGGTGCTCATCGTCGCGCTGACGTTCGCCTTCATCCGGGTGCAGTCGCGATGAGGAAGTACGCCGTCCTCGCCGCCCTGCTCGTCGTCATCCTGCTCGTCCTGGCCCCGTTCGCGCTGATCCTGATCAACGCGGTCAAGACGCCGCAGGACTACGCCGCCGTCGGCCCGCTGGCCCTGCCCACCCACGTGTCGTTCGCGGGCATCAAGGCCTTCTGGATCCGCGCCGACTTCGGCCAGACGCTGCTCAACAGCGCCGTCATCTCCGGCTCCGTGGCCGTGCTGGGCGTCGGCTTCTCGTTGCTGAACGCCTACGCGCTGGGCATCGGCCGGGTGCGCGGCCGCCGCTGGTTCCTGGCCGCCTTCCTGGTCGCGAACCTGCTGCCGCAGGAGAGCCTCATCTACCCGCTGTACCACATCGCCACCCAGGTCGACCTGTACGACTCCCAGCTCGCGGTGATCATCATCTTCACCGCGATCCAGAGCGCGTTCGGCACGTTCCTGCTCTCCTCCGTCCTGGCCGAGTTCCCGCCGGAGCTGCTGGACGCGGCCGCGATGGACGGCGCCGGCCGGCTGCGCACCCTGGTGCGCATCGTCGCCCCGGTCAGCCGCCCGACCCTCGCGGTGCTGTTCACGTTCTTCTTCATCTGGACGTGGAACGAGCTGTTCATCCCGCTCGTCTTCCTCGTCTCCAACAGCAACCAGACCGTGCCCCTGGCGCTCGCCCTGCTGCAGGGCGAGCACGACCTCGACGCCACCGCGACGAGCGCGTCCGCGCTGCTGGGCATCCTGCCCGCGGTGCTGTTCTTCCTCGTCTTCCAGCGCACCCTGACCCGGGGCGTCACGGCGGGAGCGGTCAAATGAGTACAACGATGGAGCGCACATGAAGTTCACCGACGGGTACTGGCTGCTGCGCCCCGGCGTCGAGCCGCAGTACCCCGTGCACGTCCGCGACGTCGACCTGCGCTCCGACCGGCTCACGGTCTACGCGCCGGCCAAGCGCATCGCGGAGCGCGGGGACACGCTGAACATGCCGCTGCTGACCGTGCAGTGCACCGCCCCGGCCCCGGACGTGATCGCGGTGCGCATCACCCGGTACGCCGGCGGCGTCGACCGCGGCCCGCACTTCCGCATCGAGGCCGATCCCGCCGCCTCGCCGAAGGTGACCCGCGACGAGGAGCACGCCACCTTCACCTCCGGGGAGCTCTCGGCCCGCTTCGCCCTCGGCGACGAGTGGCGGCTGGAGTTCACGGCCGGCGGCCGGGTCCTCACCGCGAGCCCGCGCAAGGCGATGGCCGCGCTGTCCACCGGCGACGGCCACTTCCTGCGCGAGCAGCTCGAGCTCGGCGTCGGCGAGACCGTCTACGGCCTCGGCGAGCGCTTCGGCCCGCTGGTGAAGAACGGCCAGACCGTCGACGTGTGGAACGCCGACGGCGGCACCAGCAGCGAGCAGGCGTACAAGAACGTGCCGTTCTACGTCACCAGCGGCGGCTACGGCGTGTTCGTCAACGACCCGGGCCCGGTCTCGTTCGAGGTCGGCTCCGAGGCGGTGTCGCGGGTGCAGTTCAGCGTGCCCGGGCAGGTCCTGGAGTACCTGGTCGTGTACGGGCCGACGCCGAAGGACGTGCTGCGCAAGTACACCGCGCTCACCGGCCGCCCGGCGCTGCCGCCCGCCTGGTCGTTCGGGCTGTGGCTGTCCACGTCGTTCACCACCGACTACGACGAGGCCACCGTCACGGCCGCCGTGGACGGCATGGCCGAGCGTGGCCTGCCGCTGTCGGTGTTCCACTTCGACACGTTCTGGATGCGCGAGTTCCACTGGTGCGACTTCGAGTGGGACAAGGACACGTTCCCGGACCCGGCCGGGATGCTGGACCGGCTCAAGTCCAAGGGCCTGCACATCTGCGTGTGGATCAACCCGTACATCGCGCAGCGCTCCGCGCTCTTCGCCGAGGGCGCCGCGGCCGGGTACCTGGTCACCTACGCCAACGGCGACGTCTGGCAGTGGGACCGCTGGCAGGCCGGCATGGGCCTGGTCGACTTCACCAACCCCGAGGCGAAGGCCTGGTTCCAGGGCAAGCTGCGGGCCCTGCTCGACCTCGGCGTCGACGCGTTCAAGTCCGACTTCGGCGAGCGCATCCCCACCGACGTCGTCTGGCACGACGGCTCCGACCCGGTACGCATGCACAACTACTACACGCACCTGTACAACGAGGCCGTCTTCGAGGTGCTGCGCGAGCACCGCGGCGAGGGCGACGCCGTGCTCTTCGCCCGCTCCGCGACCGCCGGCGGCCAGCAGTTCCCGGTCCACTGGGGCGGCGACTGCTCCTCCACGTTCCCGTCGATGGCCGAGAGCCTGCGCGGCGGGCTGTCCCTGGCGATGTCCGGGTTCGGCTTCTGGAGCCACGACATCGGCGGCTTCGAGGGCACCCCCGACCCCGCGGTGTTCATCCGCTGGATCCCGTTCGGGCTGCTGTCCTCGCACAGCCGGCTGCACGGCAACGAGTCCTACCGGGTGCCGTGGCTCTTCGGCGACGATGCCGTGGCGGTGCTGGGGGAGTTCACCCGGCTCAAGGCGCGGCTCATGCCGTACCTGTTCGCCGCCGCCGTCACCGCCCACCGCGAAGGGGTGCCGGTCCTGCGGCCGATGGCGCTGGAGTTCCCGGACGACCCGGCGTGCTCGCACCTCGACCGCCAGTACATGCTCGGCGACTCCATCCTCGTCGCCCCGGTGTTCAGCGCCGACGGCGACATCACGTTCTACCTGCCCGAGGGCCGCTGGACGGACCTGCGCGGCGGGGAGGTGCTGACCGGGCCGGGCTGGGTCCGGCGCCGGTACGGGATCGGCGACCTGCCGGTGCTCGTCCGGCCCGGCTCGGTCGTCGCACTGGGGGCGCACGACGACCGCCCCGACTACGAGTACGCCGACGGGGTGACGCTGCGCGTCTACGAGCTCGCCGACGGGGCGAGCACCACCGTCGAGGTCCCGACCCCTCAGGGCCGGCCCGCCGCCACGTTCACCGTGCGCCGGACCGGATCCGTCGTCGAGGTGCGCCGCGGCGGGAGCGCGGCGCCCTGGCGGGTGCAGCTGGCCGGCGTCGCCACGGTGGCGACCGTCGACGCCGGCCGGCTGGCTCCCGCCGGCGCAGAGTCCACCGGCGTTCTCATCGAGGCGGACGCCGACACGGAACAGGTGATAGTGCACCTCCATTAGCTGGGAGGCACCGCATGCACAGGCGACTGATCGTCGCGACCCTCTCCGTCTTACTCGCCCCCGCCCTGGCGCCCACCGGCGCCGGGGCGGCACCCCCACCGGAGGCCTTCCGCAACCCCCGCCTGCCGATGGCGGTCCGGGTCGACGACCTCGTCGCCCGGCTCACCCTCGACGAGAAGATCTCGCTGCTGCACCAGTACCAGCCCGCCATCCCACGGCTGGGCATCGGGCTGTTCAAGGCCGGGACCGAGGCCCTGCACGGCGTGGCCTGGTCCAACGACTACCACGACAACGGCAACGTCGTCACCGCCCCGGCGACGCAGTACCCGCAGGCGATCGGCCTGGCCAGCACGTGGGACCCGGCGCTGCTCGACCGCGTCGGCTCCGCGGTCGGCGACGAGGCCCGCGGCCTGCACGCGAGCAACCCCGACGTGTTCGGCCTCAACCTGTGGGCGCCCGTCGTCAACCCGCTGCGGGACCCGCGCTGGGGCCGCAACGAGGAGGGCTACAGCGAGGACCCGTGGCTCACCGGACAGCTCGCCGTCGCGTACGCGGGCGGCCTGTCCGGCCATGACCCCCTGTACCTCAAGACCGCCCCGACCCTCAAGCACTACCTCGCGTACAACAACGAGGCCCACCGCGACACCGCGTCGGCGTCGGTGCCGCCCCGCGTGCTGCACGAGTACGACGAGACCGCCTTCCGCATCCCGCTGCAGGCCGGCGCGGCCACCGGCGTGATGCCCTCCTACAACCTCGTCAACGGCCGCCCCAACACGGTCAACCCCGATCTCGACGCGATCCGCAACTGGAGCCGGTACCCGCTGTTCAACCCCAGCGACGCCGGCGCGCCCGGCAACCTCACCGGCTCCGAGCACTACTTCGCCACCCAGGCCGAGGCCGACGCCGCCGCCGTCAAGGCCGGCCTCAACAGCTTCACCCAGGACAACACCAACCCGGCCGCGACCGTCGCCGCGATCCACACCGCGCTGGACCAGGGGCTGCTCACCGTCGCCGACATCGACGACGCCGTGAAGCAGAACCTGTGGCTGCGCTTCCGCCTCGGCGAGTTCGACCCCGGCGGCGGACCCTTCGGCCGGGTCACCCCGTCCGTGGCCGACAACCAGCGGCTGGCCCGTCAGAGCGTGGCGGAGTCGGCGGTACTGCTGAAGAACTCCGGCGTCCTCCCGCTGCGCCCGGGCGGCAAGGTCGCCGTCGTCGGCCCCCTCGCCGACACCGTCTACAGCGACTGGTACGGCGGCGCCGCCCCCTACGCCGTGACCCCCCGGCAGGGCATCGCCGAGCGCTCGCAGGTCGCGTTCAGCGAGGGCGTCGACCGCATCGCGCTCAGGCAGGCCGGCACCGGCCGGTACGTCGTCGGCGACAGCGGCCTGCTCGCGGCCACCGAGGCGAGCGCGACCGCCGGCGCCCAGTACGACGTGTTCGACTGGGGCGCCGGGATCGTCACCCTGCGCAACGCGGCCAACGGCAAGACCGTCGGCTACAACTGGTCCGGCTTCGTCGCCGACCAGGCCCAGCCCAACGGCTGGTTCGTCCAGCAGCAGTTCAAGCTGGAGCCCCGCCCCGACGGCAACGTCGTGCTGCGCTACGCCGGCTACGAGTCGGTGTTCGACTGGGCGCCGTCGTACCGCAACCCGTACGTCGTCGTCCAGCCGGACGGCACCCTGAACCTCGGGGCCGCCACCGCCGACACCGCGACCGAGTTCACCCGCGAGGTGATCAGCTCCGGCGTCGACGCGGCCGCCGCCGCGGCCAAGGGCGCCGACGCGGCAGTGGTCGTGGTCGGCTCCATGCCGTTCATCAACGGGCGCGAGGACCACGACCGCACCGACCTCGAGCTCGCCGCCGGGCAGGAGGCGATCGTGCGCGCGGTCAAGGCCGCGAACCCGAACACCGTCGTGGTCGTCGAGAACAGCTACCCGACCGCGCTGAACTGGGAGCAGGCCAACGCCCCGGCCCTGCTGTGGACCAGCCACGCCGGGCAGGAGACCGGGCACGGGCTCGCCGACGTGCTCTACGGCGACCGCAACCCGGCCGGCCGGCTGACCCAGACGTGGTACCGCACCGCCGAGGAGCTGCCGTCCATCATGGACTACGACATCATCGGCTCCCGGCGAACCTACCAGTACTCCACTGTGGACCCGCTCTACCCGATGGGCTACGGCCTGTCGTACACCACGTTCCACTATGGACGCGTCCAGCTCAGCGCGCCCGCGATGGACGACCGCGGCACGGTGCAGGTCACGCTCGACGTCACCAACACCGGGACCCGGGCCGGCGACGAGGTCGTGCAGCTCTACACGCACCAGCGGCAGTCCCGGGTGCCCCAGCCCGTCAAGGCGTTGCGGGGCTTTCAGCGGGTACACCTGGAGGCCGGTCAGACGAAACGGGTGACCTTCAGTCTGGCCGCGACGGATCTGCGGTTCTGGGACGTGACCCGGGACCGCTGGGTCGTCGAGGACGCGACGCACGACATCCTTGTGGGCGCCTCCTCGGCCGACATCCGGGCCACCGCGCAGCTGCGGGTGCGCGGCGAGACGATCCCGCCGCGGGATCTGCGCTCGGTGCGGGCCGCGAACTTCGACGCGTACTCGGGCACGACGCTCGTGGACGAGTCGAAGACGTCCGGTACCGCGGTCGCGGCGACCGGGTCCGGGCAGTGGCTGCGCTACGCCGACGCCGAGCTGCGTGGTTCTTCCTTTGCCGCCCGCGCCGCGGGCCCGGGGACGACGCTGCAGGTGCGGCTGGACGATCCCGTGCAGGGCCGGCTGCTGGCGACGGTGAACCTTCCGGCCACCGCGGACGTGTACACCTATGCCGACGTCAGTGCACGGCTGCCCCGGGTGTCGGGGCGGCACGACGTGTACCTGGTGTTCGGCGGCTCCGCGCGGTTGTCGACCTTCTCGCTGCGCTGATGTGAACCGGGGCCGGCGTCGCGTGTGGGGTGGCGCCGGCCCTATCCCTCGCTACTGCAGCCACCTTCGTACTCCGTCGAACGCGCCCGCCCCGACGTCTCTCGCCAGGTCCGCGATGGTGACGTCGCGCAGGGCCGCGCGCCAGGCCTCGTCGGCGGCGATCATCGCGCGATGCACGGGGCACGGCGCCGTGCATGCCTCGGCGGGGGTGGCCAGCGGGCCGCGCTGGCGGATCTCGGTACACACGAAGGCCGGCCGCGCCCCGTCGACCGCCGTGACGACGTCCAGCACGGTGATATTCGCCGGATCCCGGGTAAGCGCATAGCCACCGGAGTGGCCCTGCACCGAGTGGATCAGCCCGGCGCGGGCGAGGGCCTGCAGCTGCTTGGCCAGGTAGCTGCCCGAGACGTCGTGCAGCTCGGCCAGGCGTGCCGCGGGCACGGGCTCCGGCGCCGCGGTCAGCACCACGCAGCAGTGCAGCGCCCACTCGACGCCGCCCGACATCTTCACCCGCCCATCGTACTTGACTCGGACAGGCGGTGTCCGAGTAGAGTTGTTCTCGGATAAAAGTTGTCCGAGTTACTCGGGAGGTCACAGTCATGAAGGTTGTCGTCTTCGGCGGCACGGGGCTCATCGGCCGCAAGCTGATCGCCCTGCTGGAGCAGGCCGGCCACGAGGCGGTGTCGGCGTCACCGAGCTCGGGCGTGGACACCATCGCGGGCGTAGGCCTGGACGAGGTCCTGGTGGGCGCGGCGGTGAGCGTGGACGTCACCAACTCGCCGTCGTTCGCCCCCGACGACGTCCTCGCGTTCTTCACGAAGTCGACCACGAACCTGCTGGCCGCGGCGGCCCGGGCGGGCGTGGGGCACTACGTGGCCCTGTCGATCGTGGGCGCGGACCGCGAGCCGGACAGCGGGTACCTGCGGGCGAAGGTCGCGCAGGAGGGGCTCATCGCGGCGGGCCCGGTGCCGTACACCATCCTGCGGGCCACGCAGTTCTTCGAGTTCGCCGCGGGCATCGCCGCGTCGTCGGCGGGCCCGGACGGCGCGCTGCACCTGACCCCGGCCAAGCTGCAGCCGGTAGCGGCGGACGACGTGGCGGCAACGCTGGCCGACGCCGTGCAGAGCGAGCCGGCGAAGGGGATCGTAGAGTTGGGCGGCCCGGAGAAAATCGGCTTGGACGACTTCGTCCGCCGAGCCGTAACGTCAACCCAGACGGTGGTGACGGACGCGACAGCCCCGTACTTCGGCGCGGTGATCACCGACGACTCCCTGGTAACGGCCCCGGGCGCCCACATCGGCGAGATCACGTACAACGAATGGCTGGCGTCGCGCTGACTCAGGGTCTCTACGGTTGTAACCCTCCGCGTTTTCGCCAAGATCGGACTTTTCCGGGACGGGTACCGTCTTGGACAACGGAACGGCACGGCGGGCGTGGGGTCTCGGGCGGATTCTCGGCTCTCGCGGGGTTTGGTCCGGCTGGGCGGGGTTGGGGTCGACTTCGCGGCTCGTACGCGCGGGTAACCGCGAGACGGCTCGCGATCTTGCCCCTGACCTGGTCGGCTGGTCGGTTCGTCGCGTTGGTCGGCTCGGGGGCTCGGCTGATTCGGCGACTCGGGGCTCGGCTGCTCGTGGTCTGGGTGCCCTGACATCGCCGGTTCGGCCGGTTCGCCGGAACGGCGGTTCGGGGTTTACTTGCCCTGACGTCGGCGGCTTCCTTGCCTCTGAAGTCGGCGGCCTCACCATCGCCGCCGTCGCCGGGCGATGCCCGGGCTGGCGTTGCTGGTCGGCGGCTGTGGGGGGCGGTTCGGGCGGGTGCTGGGCAAGTGCGCGCCGGGCCGGTTCGGACGAACTCCTCGGCGGGCTCGCCGGCAACGCCGCACCGGCCGGGCCCGCGCCACGCCCACCGCGCGCCGAACCCGGCCGAGCGTTGGCCCTGACCGTCGTCCCTTCAACGGGAAAGCAAAAGCAGATGCGCCCCACCCTGTTCACCATCGACCAGCCCGGCCCCGGGCGGCTCAGCACCATGGCCAAACCCCGCGGCGGCGACTGGCTCACCGACGAGCTGACCGCACTGCGCGCGGCCGGCGTCGACATCCTCGTGTGCGCGCTCACCACCGCCGAACTCCACGAAGTGGACCTCACCGAGGAACCCGACGCTGCCAGAGACGCCGGTCTGGAGTTCGTGTCCGTCCCTATCCCCGACCGTGACGTCCCCGATCCGGTCGCCGTCCTGCCCGAGCTGCGGCGGCTCGCCGGGCGACTCCGTGCCGGCGATCACATCGTCACCCACTGCCGGTTCGGTATCGGCCGCGCATCACTGCTCGCCGCCGGCATCCTCGTCCTCAACGGCCTCGCGGCAGAACAAGCCTGGCAACGGCTCGAACTGGCCCGTGGTCACGCCGTCCCCGATAGCCCCGCACAGCGCGAATGGCCGACCAAGCTCCTCAGCTGAAGGTCAGAGGTACGCCGTGCGCTCGTACGCCAGGCCCGCCTCGCGGAAGACCAGGCCGGCACTGCCGTTCCCGGGATCCCAGAGGTCCTCGTTGGCCGCCAGCGCGCGCAGGTACGCGGCACGCTGCTCCGGTGGCAGGGCCTTCAGCAGGACGCCCCAGTCGCTGCGCGCCGTGTGGATCGACGCGATCGGGGCCAGCGCCAGCGCGGCCTCCAGCAGCCGTGACGGGTCCGGCACGCGCGCCACGGCGGCGGCGATCAAGGGGAAGCGCACGCGCTGCGGGAACTGGGGCGGTTTGACCGTGAACCAGGTGTCGATCGCGGCCGGGTTCGCCAGGGCGGTCAGGATCTCCTCCGTCGCGGCCTCGTCGTCGGCCAGGGCCGGGGCCAGGGCCGCGCAGGCTCGCACGCCCGGGTGAGGGTCCGACAGGAAGGCGCGCGGGGACAGGCCCAGGTCGCCCATGGCCAGAACCAGCGCCGCCCGCTCGTCGGCGTCGGCGGCGGCGGCGTCCGCGGCCCGGGCCGTGAGTGCCTCGGCCGGGCTCGCGGTGCCGGGCGGCAGGGCCGCGGCGCAGGCGGCGATGGTGGCGGCCGCCGCAGCGCGTACCGTCGCATCGGCATCGGCCAAGGCGGCCCGCGCCGTGGCCAGCAGCGCCGGGACGACCGAGCGGCAGCCGGCGATCGCGCGGGCGTACACCGTGTCACCGAGTTCGCCGTAGATCGTCTCGTCGTCGTCGGCCTCGAGGGCGGCGGCTATGCGCGCGTCGGCGTCCGGCGGCTCCACGAAACCGGTCAGGTCCAGGCCCGGCTGGGCCGCATGCGCGACCGCGGTGAGGAAGTTGAGCAGGTTGGCGCGTACCGCCGGGTCGGGCACGTCGCCGAGCAGGGCCGCGACCGCCAGGGCCGCCGGCGGGGTCGCGGTCCACGGGGTGCCCTGGTGGATGATCGCGCCCCACAGGTGCTGTTGCGCGGCGTGCAGGGCGTCGGGGTCCGTGCCGGTCAGGGCGGTCAGGTGGGCCGGAGTGTCGAGGGCGCGACCGTACGCGTGCAGCAGCATCCCGTAGTCGGTCACGTACGCCGCCTTCAGCCGGTGAGGGAGTTGACGAGCTCGCGGTAGCGGGCCGCGGCGGCCGGGTTCGGGGTGGTCGGGTACACGTTGCACTGGCAGTAGGTGTCCGGCTCGTTGAACAGCGACACGAAGGCGATCGAGCCCGGCCGCGCCGTCTGCTTGGCCGACAGCCAGTGGTAGACCTTCGTGAAGTACGCCGGGTCGTCGCCGCCCGCGCCCGGGTCGCCGGTCGCCACGCTGAACTCGCCCAGTGCGAACGGCAGGCCCTTGGACTGGGCGAAGTCGTACCACCAGTTCCAGCCGTACCGCTTGGTGAAGTGCACATCCGACGTGCTGTACGCCGGGTACCAGTCGTAGGCATCGATCGCCACGACGTCGACCAGGCCGTCCACGAACAGCGTCGAGGCGTCCGCGACCAGGTTCGGTTCGCTCGCGCCCTCGTTCGGGTTGAACACGATGCGCAGGCCCGGCGCGGCCGCCTTGAGCAGGCCCGCCGCCCGGGTGAACTGGGCCCGCCACGCGGCCGCGTCGGTGGCCAGGGACGTGCAGCAGTTCATCTCCCAGCCGAGGCGCACGTAGGCGTCGCCGTCCACGGCGGCGATCCCGGCCGCGAGGGTGCGCCAGTCCGCGTCGGTCCCCGCGTTGCCGTCGTCGGTCCACAGGGGTACCGCCACAATGAAGTCGTCCCAGGTCGCGCGGAACGAGGCCGGAACCGTGTCGGCCCACCACTCGTCCAGGAGCAGCGGCCAGGTCTCGCGGGCGGGGAACGCCACGATGTTGTCCACCGGGCGGCCGCGCCAGGCGGCGAAGGCGTCGGCCTGGGCCGGATCGTGCAGGAAGTACCCGCCGTCGGACCACGGCAGCCCCGACGCGCGGCCGGAGCGCGGGAACGGCGCCGACTTGGTGGCCGCGGGCAAGGACGGCGGGGGCGCCGCCTTGGCCTTCGCGGGCGGCGACGGGGCCGCGGGGGTCGCCGGGCCGCCGAGGACGTCGGCGCGGTCGAACGTGAACGACCGGCCGCCGGCCGAGGCCGGGTGCTTGCGGTTCGTCATGCGCAGCACCAGGGTGTGCGGGCCGTCGGCCAGGGACGGGGAGACCCAGACCTTGACCGCGGTGGCCGTGGCCGTGGCCGCGTACTCGTCGACGTCCGCCGGCACGCCGCCGTCGATGGAGGCCGTCGCGATGTACGAGAAGGGCTCCTTCACCCCGAAGAGGCTGATCTGCCGGCCGGTGAACCGGATCGTGGCGGTAGCGCCCGTGACCTCGCTCCACACGTAGCTGCGGTCGCTGGCCTTGCTGCAGGTACCGCTGCAGAAGTGCCAGCCCGCCGAGAACTGCACCTGGCCGGTGCCCGTGCCCCGCGCGGTGTCCTGGATCGAGGTCTCGGCGGCCGCCGCCGACCAGGGCAGCGTCACGACCGCGGCCGCGCCGAGCGCGATCGCCCCGGCGACCGCCGGCCACCAGCGCCGGGCGCCCCGGAACCATCCGCGCACGATCACCCCCCGAGTCTTACCAGCGATCCGGCGTAATCACCAATCCGGCCCCGGTTCAGCTACGCTCATCGATATGAAGGCGGCCCTGCTCGTCGCGGCCCTGGTGGCGGGCCTACTGACGCCGATCAGTCCACCGGCGAGCGCCGCCGCGGAGCCGTCAACGACGCCCTCGTGGACGCCGCCGCTGAGCACCCGCGGCCGGTACATCGTGGACGCCGCCGGCCGCCGGTTCAAGCTCAAGGCCGGCAACTGGCACGGCGCGAGCGGCACCTGGACCGGCTCCGGCGACCCGGAGGCCGACGCGAACCAGCACGCGGGGGAGAACTCCGGGCGGGTACCGCTCGGCCTCGACCGGGTGCCGCTGCCCGCCCTGGTCGCCGAGTTCGCCGCGACCGGGATCAACAGCGTCCGGCTGCCGTTCTCCAACGAGATGGTGCACGACCAGCGCCCGGTCGCCGACGCGGCGATCGCGGCCAACCCGGAGCTCTCTGGGCTGACCCCGCTGCAGGTCTACGACGCCGTCGTCGCCGCCCTCACCGGGGCCGGGCTCGCGGTGATCCTCAACAACCACACGAACACGACCCGCTGGTGCTGCGGGGTCGACGGCAACGAGCGGTGGAACGCGAGCCAGTCCGACGAGGCCTGGCAGTCCGACTGGCTCTTCATGGTCCGCCGGTACCGTGACAATGCCCGCGTCGCCGGCGCCGACCTCTACAACGAGGTCCGCCGCTCGGTGTGGGACGACCCGAACTGGGGCTCGGGCGACGGCCACGACTGGTTCGCCGCGGCCCAGGGCCTGGGCGACCGCATCCTCGCCGAGGCGAACCCCGACCTGCTCATCGTCGTCGAAGGCATCAACTGGACCGGCATCCCCGTCGACGGGTTCGCGCACGGCCGGCCCACCCTGGAGCCGGTGCGCACCCTCTCGCCGGAGCTCGTGCGCTCCGGCAAGCTCGTGCTCTCCGCGCACTTCTACGACTACACCGGCCCGCACCACAGCGGCGCGACCGGCGTCGGCGAGACCAGCGACCCCCGCTACCGCGACCTGAGTCGCGACGAGCTGTTCGCGACGCTGGAGCAGCAGGCCTTCTTCGTGGCCGACGAGGCCGCCCGGCACTACACGGCGCCGCTGTGGGTCAGCGAGTTCGGCATCGGCCGGTTCGGTACCGACGCCAAGGGCCGCGCCTGGTTCGCGAACTTCGTCGACTTCCTCGTCGCCCACGACACCGACTTCGCGTACTGGCCGCTGACCGGCTGGCAGGACAACGGCACCGGCAACGGCTGGGCGCTGCTGAGCTGGGACCGGGCCGGGCACCTGCTCGGCATCGACGACGGCGGGGACTGGCGGGCCGCGGACTGGCACCGGCTCGTCGCCGCGCCCGGCCGCACCGGCGTCGTCGATCCCGTACCGCGCTGGTCGATGCTGAGCCCCGACCACGGCGACTTCGTGCAGTCGCTGCGGATGCGGGCGCTGCCGGACTGGGACCCGGGCGCGCGCAAGGCCGCCTGCCCCGACGGGCAGCGCCTGGCCGGGCTCGCCCGCGACGGCAACCGGGGCCTGTGCACCGACGCCGGGCCGGCGCCCTCGTGGCCGGCCGGGGCCGCACCCCGGGTCGTCACCGACGAGCGCTTCGTGACCGCGGACTGGGCCGGCGGCTACACCAAGCTGCAGTGCCCGGACGGGTCGTTCCTGGTGGGGTACGCCGTGCGCGGCGCCGCCGTGTCCAGCGCCCTGTGCGCCCCGGCGCCGGTGCCGGGGTCCGGGGGCCGGACGGTCTGGTTCGACCGGGGCGACAACCGGCCGGCGGGCGCGTCCGGCGGGGACTTCGCCTCCGGGCACTACAAGGGGCAGTGCGGCGACGGCGAGTACGCGGCGGGCATCGCCTTCACCCGCCGGGTCGGCTCGAACGGCGCCCCCGCGGCCCTGTACTGCCGCCCGCTGTAACTTTCACTGCGCGGCGGCGGCCCGGACCGAGGCCGCGGCGTCCCTGGCCACCGTGGACCAGGTCGCGCCGAGCGCCGACGTCGCCGCCGCGTCGAGGGTGGCGCCCCGGCGCACCACCTGCGCGAAGAACGCGAGCATCTTCGCCTCGCCGAACTGCCGGGCCAGGTACGTCACCGCGAGCAGCGCGATGCCGTACCGCGCGACCGTGTCGTCCAGTGTGGCGCCGTCGGCGGGCGGGCCGAGCGCGACGGTACCGTCCCAGCGCTCCGCCTTCAGGTACTTCTGGACCGACGGCAGGTCGTCGCGCAGCGCCGTGCCGTCGCCGTTGGCGACGTACTCGGCGATGCCCTCGACCAGCCACCAGGCCCCGAACGGTGGGCGCGTGCCGCCGAGGGTGACCACGTGCGCGAACTCGTGGGTCATCAGCGTGCGGTTCCACGCCTCGCCCCGGATCGAGCGGCGGTCCACGACCACGTCGGAGGTGCCCGGCTGCAACGGGATCGTGTAGGCGGCCGCGTTCTCCGTGTCGCTGTCGTACCAGCTCGCCCACTCCTCGTCACCGGCGACGAACACGAGGTACCGGCGCGGCGGCCCGCCGAACGAGGACGCGACGCGATCGTCGACCGGCGCGGCGGCCTCGGCGGCGCGCAGCAGCGTGTCGAACAGGTCGGGGTCGACGGACGCGGCCGCGGCGACGGTGACCCGCTCACCGCGGCGGACCGTCAGCCGGGCGGTGTCCCAGGGCCGGTTCGTCTGCTCCCAGCCGGCCAGCCGCACCCGCCCGTGCGCGACCGTCCAGTCGGTGTCGACGAGCAGCGGCACGGGGGTGCAGTCGGGGACGTCGAAGCAGTACCCGATCGAGACCGGCACCCGCCAGAGCCCGTTGAACTGCCCCGGCACCCCGTTCGTGGCCAGGTCCCAGCGCCGCACCCCGAGCGCGGCCAGCGAGTCGAACCGCCGCCCCGCCCGTTCGCGCAGCTGCGTCTCGGTGGCGGGGAACGCGGCCAGGTAGGCGTCGCGGTCGCCCTGCACCATCGCCTCCGACTGTCCCTTGAGGACGGCCTGGATGGCGTACAGCGGGTTCTCGCCCGGCCCCACGACGGGCCCGGTGCGCTCCAACGCGGCCGCGGCGTACGCGGTCGGCGGGGCGCCGAAACTGATCAGCTGCGCGGCGAGGACGGCCGCGGCCGCCACCACGGCGGCCGACAGCGCCACCACGGTACCGGTGCGGGCTCGCATCATGCCCCGGACCGTAAACTGCTCCCGGGCCGAGTCCCGGCCGCCCGCAGCGATCCTGGCACTATTCCGGGAACAACCGTGCCCCTTTTGGAGTGCCATGACGGACCTGCACGCACGGCCGTGCCGCCTCGACGACGCCCCGGCGGTCGCCGAGCTCGTCAACACGGCCATCGCGGCCGGCGGCGGCCGGGGCGAGTTCGCGGTCTCGGAGTTCGAGGACGAGCTGCGCCGCTGCGAGCACACCCGGGCCCTGTTCGACCCCGACGGGAACATGGTCGCCGTCGGTCTCGTGCCCCGCCCGCCCGCCGGGGGCGACCACGTCGAACTGATCGGCGGCATACACCCGGCGTGGCGCGGCCGCGGCCTGGGCCGGGAACTGCTGGCCTGGCAACTGGAACGGTCCGCCCCCTGGTCCGCCCAGGTCTTCGCGACGGTGGGCGACGAGTCGGCGGCAGCCCTCTACGAGCGGCTCGGCTTCACCCCCATGCGCTACTTCCTGGAGATGTCGGCCCCGACCGGCGGCGGCGCCCCCGTTCCGCCGGGCGCGGCCTTCGATCCGGCGCGGGCGCAGGAGCTGTACCGCGTGCACTGCGACGCGTTCCGGGGCCTGTGGGGCTACCAGGAGCGCACCTTCGACGAATGGGCCGACGCGACCGTGCGCGCGGCCTCGTTCCGGCCCGACCTGGCCCGGCTGGCCGTGGACGGGGACACCATCACCGCGTACGTGCTGCCGTACGACCGCGGCTCCCTCTACATCGGCCAGGTCGGCACCGCGGCGCAGTACCGCCGCCGCGGCATCGCGACCGCCCTGCTGACCGAGGTCCTGTCCGCTGCCGCGGGGGCGGGCTTCGAACAGGCCACCCTGGACGCCGACGCCGCCAACCCGACGGGCGCGCCGTCGGTCTACGCGAACGCCGGTTTCGTCGTCGACCAGCACGTCGTCGTGTACCGGCACGAGGCCCAGCCCGCTCGTTGACCGGCCGGCCGCCCGTCGCGGCGGCCGGCCGGATTCTTCGTGTCGGGCCCCTCGGCTCCTACCAGGCGGCCGGCAGGTAGGCGACCGACCAGCCGCGGTACATGCCGTGGTCGGTGTAGCCGGCGACGCCGACCTGGCCGGCGACCGAGGTGCTGACGACCTTGCCCTCGCCCAGGCTGATGGCGACGTGGCCCTGGCCGGTAGAGTTGTGGTACCACGTCAGAGCGCCCCGCGGCGGGATGCCCGTGGTGTGCAGGTAGCCGTGGCTGGACTCCCAGTCGCCGCCGATCTCGGCCGTGTTCCAGCCGGAGCCGCCCCAGCCGTACGCCTGGGCGACGAAGGACAGGCACATGTTCTCGTACGCGCTCGAGCCGTAGCGCTGGAACGCCCAGTTGATGGCCCCGTTGGCCGCGCGCGGGTTCGTCTTCGACGCCGGCTCGTCACCGACGTACGTACAGTTGTTCACGATCTGGCCGTCCGAGCCCGTGTAAATGTAGGCGTCGGAGACCATGCCACCGTTGGACAGCAGATCCCACAGCTTCGTGGTGCCGTACGTGCCGGTGACTGATTCGCCACTGGTCTGGCACAGGAGCGTGACGCCCGCCCCGTCGGCGACGGTACGCCAGCTGTCATAGCTGGTACCGGGCCCCGAGCGAACGGTGAGCGGAGACCCGGCGGTGTTCACCGTGCCGGGAGCGGAAGCAGCAGCCGCCGACGCGGTGCCGGGCACCACCGCGATAACGAGCCCCACAACGGCGGCGACGGTCGCGGTGATCCGCACATTGAAATATTTCCACATATCGAGCGATGGTAGCGGAGCTAGTTTTCGGAATCCAGGCCGGAATTCCCGACCGACGCCGCGGCTGGCGGTGCACCGCGCCCGGTTTGGACCGACTCGCTGGCGTTGGGTGCGATTGGTCTCGTGGCGCCCGGCTGGAGTGCGGGTGGCGCGCTGCTGGACGTGCTCGTGGGCGCTGGGTAGCGCCGGTCCTAGCGGCGCCCGGCTGGGTGCGGGGGCGTCGCGCTGCTACGCGTGTTCGTTGGCGTTGGGTGGAGCTGGTCCTGGCGATGCCCGGCGGGTGTCGGCGCCGCGTTGTTGCGCCTGCCCGCCGCCTGCGGCGCGGCTCGCGTGCAGCGCGGTGCCCGGCCGCGTATGGCGTCGATGGGCCGCTGCGTCGGCAAGAGCAGCGGCCGTCATCCCGTCGAGGCCGCCACCGACCGAGGGTGGGCGCATGGGGCGCTGGCGAGGGTGCGCCCGCCGCCGACGCTGACCCAAGGCTGAGGCGGACTCAAGGCGAGGCGGGCTCAAGGCCAAGGCGAGGCGGGCTCAAGGCCAAGGCGAGGCGGGCTCAAGGCCAAGGCGAGGCGGGCTCAAGGCCAAGGCGAGGCGGGCCCAAGGCCAAGGCGAGGCGGGCTCAAGGCTGAGGCGGGCTCGAGGCGTGGCGGGCTCGAGGCATGGCGGGCTCAAGGCCAACACGAGGCGGGCTCAACGCGTGGCGGGCTCAAGGCGAGGTGGGCTCGGGGCGGGGCGGGCTCGGGGCGGGGCTGAGGCGGACTCAAGGCTGAGGCCGACTCAAGGTTCGACGCTGGCGCTGGCGAGGCGGCCGGGGGGTGCGCTGGCCGGTTAGGTGCTGGCCGGTTCGTCGTCTACCACCGCCTCCCCGTGTGCCGGCGGGAAGTCGACGGTGATCTGTAAACCGCCGTCCGGGCCCGGGTGGGCGGTGAGCGGGGCGCGGTGGGCGTGGGCGATCGCGGCGACGATGGCGAGGCCGAGGCCGTGACCGTCGGTCTGGTCGGTGCGGTCGGCGCCGAGGCGCTGGAACGGCTGGAACAGGCGGCCGATCTCGCCCGGCGGCACCGGGCGGCCGGTGTTGCGCACCGCCAGGCGGCCCGAGGCGGTCGTGGCGATTTCGACGCGACCGCCCGAGACGTTGTGCCGCACCGCGTTGTCCACCAGGTTCGTGACGAGGCTCGCGGCCAGCGCCGGGTCGCCGGCCACGGCGGCCGGCTCCAGCTCGGTGCTCACCCGGATGCCGCGCTGCTCGGCCGCGGCCCGCTGGTCCAGCGCGGCCCTGTGCGCGAGGCCGGCCAGGTCGAACCGTTCCCAGCGCTCGACCGGCCGGTAGCCGCCGGCCAGGGTGAGCAGCGCGTCGAGCAGGTGCTCCTGCTGCCGGCCGAGGTCCAGCAGCTCGTGGCAGGCCCCGCGGAGCGTCTCGGCGGTGGCGCCGGGGTCGGCTACGGCGAGCTGGAGCAGGGTCCGCTGGACGGTCAGCGGCGTGCGCAGCTCGTGGGAGGCGTTGGCGACGAACAGCCGCTGGGCGGTCAGCGCGCCGTGCAGCCGGTACAGCAGGCCGTCGAGGGTGCCGGCGAGCTCGTCGAACTCCCGGTAGACGGCCGGCACGCGTGGGGCGGCGGTCAGGTTGTCCGCGGACATGCCGCGGGCGGAGGCGGTGAGGACGGCCAGGGGGCGCAGGGCGCGTCCGGCGATGAGCCAGCCGACGACGCCCGACAGGCCGGCGATCGCGACCAGGGCGACGGCGTCGTAGCGCAGCACCTCACCGAGGTTGCTCGTGCTCCGGTCCCCGCCGGGTCCGGTCGTGTGACTCGCGACCAGCAGCGGGACGTCGAGGAAGGCCAGCAGCAGTACGCCACCGGCGAAGGCGAGGCCGCCGTGCAGGAACGCGAGCCGGGTGCGCAGCCGGCGCCTCGGCCTCATGGCTCCCCGATCCGGTAGCCGCCCTCGCGGACGGTGTGGATGGCGGCCGGCCGGCCCAGCTTGAGCCGCAGCCGCCCGATGGTCGTCTTCACCGTGGTGGTGAACGGGTCGGCGGCGTCGTCCCAGACCCGCTCGAGCAGCTCTTCGGCGGAGACCACGCGGCCGTTCGCGGCGAGCAGGTGCTCGAGGACCGCGAACTCCTTCGGGCTCAGGTCGAGCCGCCGCCCGGCGCGTGAGGCGACCCGGAGGTTGGGGTCGACGGTCAGATCGCCGTTGTCCAGCACCGGTGGCAGGGCGGGGGTGCTGCGCCGGCCCAGCGCCCGGATGCGCGCCACCAGCTCGGCGAAGTCGAACGGCTTGGGCAGGTAGTCGTCGGCGCCGAGGCCGAGGCCCTCGACGCGGTCGCGCACGGCGCCGGCGGCGGTGAGCATCAGCACGCGCGTGCCCGTCCCGCCCGCGACGATCCGCCGGCACACCTCGTCGCCGTGGACCCCGGGCAGGTCACGGTCCAGGACTACGACGTCGTAGCGGGTCGCGGCCACCTGATCGAGCGCGGCGTGACCGTCGAGGGCCGCGTCCACGGCCATCGCCTCGCGGCGCAGCCCGGCCGTGATGAGCGCGTTCAGCGCCCGATGATCCTCCACCACCAGCACCCTCATGCCATCAATCTGCCAGGCGGAAGGTGACAACCGGGTGACAGTTGTGGACACCTGGCTGTCACCGGCCGCGGCGTAGAACTGCCAACCATGAGTGACGCCACGATCGAGGTCGCCGGACTGCGGAAGCGGTACGGGGCCACCACCGCGCTGGACGGGATGACGTTCACCGCCGGACCCGGGCGGGTGACCGGGTTCGTCGGCCCCAACGGCGCCGGCAAGTCCACCACGATGCGGATCGTCCTGGGGCTGCACGCCGCCGACGCGGGGCGGGCCCTGGTCGGCGGCCGGCCCTACCGGTCGCTGCGCCACCCGCTGCGCCACCTGGGTGCGCTGCTGGACGCCGCCGCGCTGCACCCGGCCCGCACCGGGCGCAACCACCTGCTGTGGCTGGCCCGGTCGCAGGGCCTGCACCGCCGCCGCGTCGACGAGGTCATCGAGCAGGTCGGACTGGGCCCGGCGAGCCGGCGCGCCGCCGGCGGCTACTCGCTGGGCATGCGCCAGCGGCTCGGCCTTGCCGGCGCGCTGCTCGGCGACCCGCCCGCGATCATGCTCGACGAACCGTTCAACGGCATGGACCCCGAAGGCATCGTGTGGCTGCGCGGCTTCCTGCGCGCCCTGGCCGGGCAGCAGCGGGCGGTGCTCGTGTCCAGCCACCTGATGAGCGAGCTGCAGGGCATGGCCGACCATGTGGTGGTGGTCGGCCGCGGCCGGGTCATCGCCGACAGCGGCGTCGCCGAGCTGATCGCGGCCGCCTCCGGGGACCGGGTCCGGGTGCGCACCAGTGCACCGGAGCCGGCCGCCGCGGCCCTGTCCGCCGCGGGCGCCGAGGTGCGGGCCGCCGCCGACGGCGAGGTGCGGGCCGCCGGAGCCGGCGCCGAGGTGCGGGCCGCCGCCGACGGCGAGGTGCGGGCCGCCGGAGCCGGCGGCGAGCTCAGCGTCCGGGGCCTGCCCGCCGAGCGGGTGGCGGCCGTGCTCGCCGCCGGCGGGGTGGCGTTCTCCGAGCTCACGCCGCACCGGGCGACGCTCGAGGAGGCGTACTTCGAGCTGACCCGGGAGTCGGTCGAGTACCGGGCGGGGGAGTCGTGAGCGTGCTGCGGGCGGAGTGGACCAAGTTCCGATCGGTACCCGGCTGGGTGCGCGGTGCCGTGATCGCGGCGCTGATGATCCTGGTGTTCCCGGTGACCGGCCTCGGCGGCGGCCCGCCCGAGCAGACTCGGCCGGTGCCGATCGGGCCGGACGGCGGGCCGGTCGTCGACGCGTACTACTTCGTGCACCGCCCCCTGAGCGGCGACGGCCGGATCACCGTCGCCGTCGGGTTCGCGGGCGCGGCCGCGCCGTGGGCGAAGGCCGGGCTGATCGTGAGCGCGGGGCCGGCGCTCGGCGCACGGTACGCCGCGATCATGATCACGGGCGGCCACGGCGTGCAGGTGCAGCACGACTACGTCCACGACCGGGCCGTGCCGGTCGAGGCGCCGCGCTGGCTGCGGCTGACCCGGGCCGGCGACACGATCACCGGCGAGGCCTCGGCCGACGGCACGCACTGGACGCCCGCCGAAACCGTGCGGATTCCCGGGCTGCCGGCCACCGTCGACGCCGGCCTGTTCGTGGCCTGCCCGTCACAGGTGGAGGGGCTCGGCACCAGCCTCGACGCCGCCACCGCGGACTTCGGCGCGCCGCAGCTCACGGGCGGCTGGCCGGAGGCCGGCTGGAGCGGGGTCCAGGTGGGCGCGGGCAGTGCGACCTTCGGCGGGTACCCCCGGGAAATGCCCGGCGGGTTCAAACCCACCGCCGACGGGTTCACCGTGACCGGAGCCGGCGACCTCGCCCCGGCCACCCGCAACGACATCGCCGTCGGCGCCTCCGCCGCCGACCTGCTGTTCGGCACCTTCCCGGCCCTGATCGTGATCGTCGTCGTGGCCACCCTGATGATCACCACCGAGTACCGGTACGGCCTGATCCGCACCACGCTCGGCGCCGCCCCGCGCCGGGGCCGGGTGCTCGCCGCCAAGGCCGCCGTCCTCGCCGGCGTCACCTTCACCACCAGCCTGGCCGCCGCCGTCATCGGGGTGCCGTTCTGGCTGCGGGTGGTACGCGGCCTGGGTATCTACGTGTTCCCGGCCTCGCCGGGCGCTCTGCTGCGCGCCGAGGCCGGCACCGCCGCGGTGCTCGCCGTCACCGCCGTGCTCGCCCTGGCGGTCGGCACCATCCTGCGCCGCAGCGCGACCGCGGTCACCGCCGTCGTCGTCGCCACCGTGCTACCCCACCTGCTCGCGCGCACGCCGTTCCTGCCGTCGGCCATGGCGAACTGGCTGACAACGTTCACCCCGGCGGCCGCTTTGGCCGTGCAACAGACGCTGGTTCGGTACCCGCAGGTCGACACCGTGTACACCCCCGCCTACGGCTACTTTCCCCTGTCACCGTGGACCGGTCTCGCCGTGTTGTGCGCCTACACCGCCGCCGCCCTCGGGCTGGCCGCGCTCCTGCTGCGCCGGAGGGACGCATGAACGCCGATACCGCACTCGTCGTCGCGCCGGCCGCACTGGGTCCGCGCCGGGGGAGGCGTGGACGCCCGTTGTGCCGGGGAGACGCCGGTACCGCGACGGCTTCGCTTGCGCAGGCGGTGTTGCTGCTGCTTCGGAGGACCGCAGGGATGCCCGCACCGTGCTCGTTGTTGCGCCGGCCGCGATGCCGCCGCGCTGGAGCGATGCATGAATGCCCGCGCCGTGCCTGTCGCGGCGGCGGCCGTGATGCCGTTGTGCCGGAGGGACGCGTGAACGCCCACGCCGTGCTCGCGCGCGCCGCGGTGGTCCTTGTGCTCGCCGTGTTCCTGTTGCCGCGGGGGTACGCGTGAACGCCGTTCGGGCCGAGTGGACCAAGCTGTGTACGACGCCCGGCCCGGCGTGGTTGCTCCTGGCCACCGCGGCGCTCACCGTTGCGCTCGGCGCGGCGATTTCCGCTGCCGCCGCCGGACCCGGTGTTGATGCCGCCCGGGTCACGCTGAGCGGTGTGTACCTGGGGCAGGCTCCGGTCGCGGTGCTGGCCGTGCTCACGGTCAGTGGTGAGTACAGCACCTCGCTGATCCGTACCACGGTGACCGCGATCCCGAACCGTCCGGCGATGCTGTCGGCGAAGGCGTTGGTGCTTGCCGTCGCGGTGGCCGGCGCCGCGGGGCCGGCCGTGGGGGTCTCGCTCCTCGCGGCTCCGCACCTGTCGCTTGCGGACGGGCCGGTGCTGCGGGCCGGGGTGGGCACCGTGGCCTATCTGGTGCTGGTCGCGCTGTTCGGGCTGGGCGCGGCCGCGGTGGTGCGTGACTCCGGGGGTGCGGTCGGTGTCGTGCTGGGGTTGTTGTACCTGCCGCCGCTGCTCGCGTCGATGGTGGCCGAGCCGCGCCTGCACCGGCTGCTGGAGCGGGCCTCGCCGATGAGCGCCGGGCTGGCCGTTCAGGCCACCACCGACCTGGACCGGATGCCGATCGGTCCCTGGGCGGGTCTGGGGGTGCTGGCCGCGTGGTCGGTCGCGGCGTTGGCGGGAGGTGCGCTGCTGCTGCGATATCGCGACATCTGAATGGGTGTCAACCGGGGGAGGGCATCGATGTCTGCAGGATCCGCACCGCCGCCAGGCCGGCCGCCTCCGGAGCGGTTCGTGACGATGCGGTACACCAAGGGTATCGCGGCCGGTCACCTCGGACCGGAAGCTGCTGGCGCTGAAGATCCCGTTCCGGTACCTGTAGGTTCATGGGCATGTCTGACGTGGCCGGGCCGAGCCGCCGGGAGACCCGCGCGCTGCTCGCCCGGGCCGCCCGGACGCAGGCCGACGCCGAGGCGGTTGCCGAGATCGCCGGCGCGGCCCGGGCCGAGGTCGTCGCGGCGTACGCGGTCGCCAGCGAGCCCCAGGTGTGGGTCGCAATCGAGAAGATGTCGATCGAGACCGTCAAGGACACGGTCGACGGGCGGGCGCGGCTCGACGACCTGCCGGCGCACGGCATCCGTTCCGTGGCCGACGTGCTGCGCGCCGGCCCGCAGCGGCTCACCCGCGTGCCGGGCATCGGCGACGGTACCGCCAGAAAGACCATCCACGCCGCCGAGCAGCTCAAGCGCGCGGCGCGGGACTCGCTGCAGTTCCGGATCGAGTACGACCCGAAGAACCCGGACATGACGCGTCTGGTCCGGGCGCTGAACACGTTCGGCGCGGTGTGGCGCGCGGCCGGGACGCAGGAGAAGGACGCCGGGCGGCTCGCCGCGGAGCTGGCCCGGCAGCGGCCGGTCGCCGGGCCGGCCGAGGCGGGGCGGCTGCGCCGGCTGTTCATGCGGGCCGGGGACAAGGCGGTCGCCGATGACGCCGCGCGGGAGGTCCGGGCCCTGGTCGACGCGGCCGAGGTTGCCGGGCTGCCGGCCGCCGCGAAGGAGGCCCGGGCGGTGCGCACGCCGGGCGACCGGCAGGTCTGGCGCGACTTCGAGCGGCGCTCGACGGACTACTACGACCTGCTCAGCCTCGTCGTCGGGCTCGGCGGCGACGTCGCCGCGAGCGAGGGCTTCCTGCCCGCCGACATCGTCGAACGCGTCGGCGCGCAGCAGCTGGACAGCTCCCGGCTCAGCGACACCCTGCGGCTGCGCGGGTACCAGTCCTTCGGCGCCCGCTTCGCGCTCGTGCAGCGCCGGGTCGTGCTCGGCGACGAGATGGGGCTGGGCAAGACCGTCCAGGCCATCGCGGCGATGGCGCACCTGGCCGCCCGCGGGGCCACCCACTTCCTCGTCGTCTGCCCGGCCAGCGTCCTGATCAACTGGTCCCGCGAGATCGCCCGGCACTCCACGATCCCGGTCGTCAGCCTGCACGGCGGGGGCCGGGCCCGGGCGGTGGCCCGCTGGCGGGCCGAGGGCGGCGCCGGCGTGGTCACGTTCGGCTCGCTCGGCGCGCTCGCGCTCCCGCCGCCCCGGCCCGCGCTGCTCGTCGTCGACGAGGCGCACTACGTGAAGAACCCGGGCGCGAAGCGGTCCCAGGCGGTCAACCGGGTCGCGGCGGAGTCCGAGCGGGTGCTGTTCCTGACCGGCACGCCGATGGAGAACCGCATCGACGAGTTCCGGGCGCTCATCGAGCACCTGCGGCCCGAGATCGCGGCCGGGATGGGCCCCGAGCACGCGGCGATCAGCGTCGAGGCGTTCCGGCGCGCGGCGGCCCCGGTGTACCTGCGCCGCAACCAGTCCGACGTGCTCACCGAGCTGCCCGAGCTCGTCCAGGTCGACGAGTGGGAGGAGTTCGGCGGCGAGGACGGGTCGGCGTACCGGGATGCCGTACGCGACGGCAACTTCATGGCCATGCGCCGGGCCGCGTTCGCCGTGCGCCGCCCGCGCGACTCGGCGAAGCTGACCCGCCTGCTGGAGCTGGCCCGGGAGGCGATGGCCAACGGCCGCAAGGTCGTGGTCTTCTCGTACTTCCGCGACGTCCTCGCCGTCGTGGCGGCCGCGCTCGGCCCCGACGCCCGCGGCCCGATCACCGGCTCGACCCCGGTCGCCGAGCGCCAGCGCCTCGTGGACCGGTTCACCGCCGAACGGAAGCCGGCGGTGCTCGTCTGCCAGATCGAGGCCGCCGGCGTCGGCGTGAACATCCAGGCCGCGTCGGTCGTGATCCTGTGCGAGCCGCAGGTCAAGCCGTCGATCGAGGCCCAGGCGATCGCCCGCGCGCACCGCATGGGCCAGGTGCGCACCGTGCAGGTACACCGGCTGCTGATCGCCGACTCGGTCGACGAGCGCATGATCGAGCTGCTCGGCTCGAAGGCGCAACTCTTCGACGCGTACGTCCGGCACAGCACGATCGCCCAGGCGACTCCGGGTGCGGTGGACATGTCGGAGGTACAACTGGCTCGAATGATCGTTGCCCAGGAGCAGGAGCGGCTGTCGGGCGTGCCCGTCAGCTAGGACGCCCGACCACGAGCAGGTCGCTGTCGATCGTGATCGGGCCCGGGTGGTCGCCGGCCGCCACCGACCGGTCGAGGGCCGCGAACCCGTCCCGGGTCTCCTCCTCCGTGAGGTGCTCGAAGGTCGAGATGGCCCGCAGCCGGAGCCGTTCGGCGTAGGCGGCGAGGTCGGGGGCCGTGGTCTCGCGTATCCGGTCGAGGCCGAGCACGGTCAGGCCGGCGTCCTCGAAGAGCCGTGTCGTGTCGGTGAGGGTCGGGAACACCTCCTGCTCGATGCGGCGGGCGCCGGGGAAGTACCGGTGCCACAGCAGGTCGGGCATGCGGTCGGTGAACGTGCTGCGGATCAGGACCCGTCCGCCGGGGCGCAGCACGCGGCGGATCTCCGCGACGGCGCGGGGACGGTCGGGGATGTGGTGGTACACCAGGAACATCAGCACGAACCCGCAGACCTCGTCGGGCAGCGGGATGGCCTCGGCGCTGCCCGCGAGGTAGCGGACGTCCGGATGGCCGGCGGTCTGCTCGGCCTGCCGCCGCATCCGCTCCGACGGTTCGACGCCGTAGACCGGGCCCCCGAGGGTCTCGGCCAGGATCGGCGTGAACCGGCCGGTGCCCGAGCCCAGGTCCAATGTTGTCGACGGCCGCGGCCCGGCCCAGCCGGCGAACACGCGGGACCAGAGCCGCGCGGTGTCCGGCGACAGCGCCCGCCCGGCCGAGTACACCGTGTGCTGCCGTTCGTCGTAGTCGACCCGCTCCACCATGGCGACCCCCCTCAGTCGAGACAGAACTCGTTGCCCTCCACGTCCTGCATCGCGAGGCAGGACTCGTTGTACTCGTCGGCCTTCAGCAGGTACATGCGCACCGCGCCGAGCTGGACCAGCCGCGCGCATTCGGCCTCGAGCGCGGCCACCCGCTCCGCGCCGACGAGCCCGGTGCCGGCGCGCACGTCGAGGTGGACCCGGTTCTTGACGACCTTGCCCTCGGGAACCCGCTGGAAGAACAGCCGCGGGCCGGCCCCGGTGGGGTCCATGCAGGCGAACGCCGCACCCTGGCGCTCGGGCGGCAGCGAGCGGTCGTAGTCGCCCCAGGAGCCAAACCCCTCCGGCGGAGGCGGTACGACGTAGCCGAGCACCTCGCACCAGAAACGGGCGACGCGCTCGGGATCCGCGCAGTCGAATGTGACCTGAACCTGTTTGACCGACGCCATCGGTCCACCCTACGCGACCGGTTCGCGCACCAGGTACACGTCGATCGGGTCCTCGGTCTCGAGCGTGAACCCGTGCCGCTCGTACAGCCGCCGGGCCGGGCTGCCCCGCAGCACGTTCAGGCGCACCCGGGTGCCGTCGCGGTCGCAGCGTCGCAGGAGGTCGCGCAGCACGGACGTGCCGATGCCGCGGCCCTGGACCTGCGGGGCCAGGTAGAAGTGCTCCAGCCAGACGGCGTCGCCGGACGGGCGCAGCGACACGCAGCCGGCGAACGCGCCCCCCACCTCGATGATCCAGGTGTGCGCCGGCGTGAAGGCGTCCCGCAGGCGCTGGCGGACGCGCTGCTCGTCGTACCGTCCCAGCCGTTCCAGGTCTGTGCGCAGCACCACGGCCCGCAGCTCGGCGACGGCCTCCACGTCCGGCGGGGCGGCCGGCCGCAGCGCCACCCGCGGGCCGGCGGCCGCGGTGACGAGGTTGTGGTCGGAGAGGCCGCCGGCGTCCTCGACGGCCGCGGTGCTCACCTCGATGCCGAAGGCGATCACGTGGTCGATGTGCGGCGTGCGCGCGCCCGGGCGGGTCGGCCGCGCGTCGCCGGGCAGGCCGGCGATGACGAACCCGGGGCCGAGCGCGGCGGCGACGGTGGCGCGGCCGGCGTTGAAGTCGCCGAGGAGCAGTGCGGGGCCGCCGGTACCGCGGGCCACCTCCGCGAGCCGCGCCAGCTGGGCGGTGCGCGCGGCGCCGAAGCCGACGTGCGTGGAGACGACCAGCGCGGCATCCGTCCGCACGGCGAGGTACCCCTTGCCGGGGTCGCCGTCGAACGCCTGCCCGGCCACCGTCCGGCCGTGCGCGAGCACCACGAGATGCTCGGTGACGTCGCGGAGCCCGGGCTCGCCGCGGCGGATCGCCGGGACGCGCGGGTACCGCAGGGCGTGGACCGTGCCGTCGGGCAGCGCGGCCCGGAGGCTCGCCAGCTGGTCGCCGCTCACCTCCTGCAGGGCGATCACGTCCTCGGCGCGCGCGGCCAGCTTCGCGGTGACGGCGGCGATGCGCCGCGACTCGTCGGGCCAGCGCGCGGCGACCTCCTCGGCATAGTTCTCGGCGTGCACCCGGTGCAGCACGTTCCAGCTCGCCACGGTGATCATGAGGGCTCCAGCAGGCGGATCAGCGTGCGGCGCAGGTGTTCGAGGTCGTCGCGGCCGACGGCGACGGCCCAGTCCTGCTCGACCGTGCGGCCGGCGGCGAGCGACGCCGGCCCCAGGGCGCGACCCTTGTCGGTGAGGAAGACCAGGCTCGCGCGGCCATCGGCCGGGTCGGGGCGGCGGGTCACGTAGCCGGAGGCGGTCAGCAGGTCGACCGAGTGCGCCATGGTCTGCTTGCGCACCTTGGCGAGCCGCGCCAGCTCGCCGATCTGGATGCCCCCGGCCGGCACGAACGGGATGACGTTGGCGTGGGCCGGGGTGATCCCGCCGACGCCCCGGGCCTGAAGGGCGCCATCCATATCGGTACCCCACTGCTGCGCGGCGAGGCGCAGCAGCAGCCCGACGAGGGGCGGCTCGTCGTTCGACAGCATTGACAGTCTCCTGTCTTCTTTCTATGTTGGACAGGCGCCTGTCTAATATAGGAGGACGATCATGACGTCATCAACCCGGCTCCCGTTCGGTACCGCCCTCGCGCTCGCCCAGCGCACCCTCGCCGCCCCGCTCACGGCGGTGCTGCAGGCCGAGCGGGTCAGCGCGCCGGAGTGGTTCGCGCTCAACGCGCTCGGCCTGCGCGGCCCGAGCCCCGTCGCGGCCCTGGCCGCCCTGCTCGCGACCAACGGCCTCGACGCCGCGGCCGTCGACGGGCTCCTCGCCGGCCTGGCCCGGTCCGGCACCGTCGAGCTCCACGACGGCGCGGCGGGCCTGACCCCGGCGGGCACCGCCCGGTACGCCGAGCTGCGCGACCGTATCGGCGCGGTGACGACGCGCATCTTCGCGCAGTTCGACCCCGACCGCGTGGAGACGGCCCGGGGCCTGCTCGAGGAGATCGCCGCCCTGGACCCGGACGAGCTCACCCACCGGACCGTGGCGCGGTGAGGCGCTTCTCGAACCAGTGGTGGGCGTACGGCTCGGCGTTGAAGGGGGCCACCTCCTCGAAGCCCGCGCTGCGGTACAAGGCGATCGCCTCGGTCAAGGAGGCGTTCGTCTCCAGGCGCAGCGCCCGCGCGCCGGCCGTGGCCGCCGTCGTCTCCAGCTCGCTCAGCAGGCGGCGGCCCAGGCCCAGGCCGCGCGCGGCGGGGGAGACCCACATGCGTTTCACCTCCGCGGGCGCGTCGCCGTGGAACTTGAGGGCGCCGCAGCCGACCGGCTCGTGGTGCAGGGTCGCCACGAGCAGGACGCCCGCGGGCGGGGTCAGCTCCTCGTCGGCCGCGGAGATGCTCAGCGCCGGGTCGAAGCCGGCGTCGAAGCGGCGGCCGAGCTCCTCGTAGTACGCGGCGATGCAGTGCCGGGCGTGCGGGTGGCGCGGGTCGAGCGCGGCGACCTCGATCGCCGAGGCGGACAGGAGGCGCTCGACCTCGGCCATCGCCGCGACGAGGCGGTCGCGCTGGCCGTCGGCGAGCGGGCGCAGGATCGCGGTGGCCTGCTCGTCGGAGAGCCGGTCGAGCTCGGCGCGCTCCGCCCGCCCGGCCTCGGTCAGCCGTACCGTGCGCACGCGCCCGTCGGCCGGGCTCGCCTCCACGGTGACGAGCCCGTCGGCCTCCAGCGCCCGCAGCAGCCGGCTCAGGTAGCCCGAGTCGAGGTCGAGCCGGGCGCGCAGCGAGCGCAGGTCGCAGCCGTCGGGGCCGGCCTCCCACAGCAGCCGCGCCTGGCCGAGCGGGCGGGCGCGGGCCAGGAAGGCGTCGTCGAGCGCGCCGATGCGCTGGGTGACGGTGCGGTTGAAGCGGCGTACCCGCCTGACCAGGCTCGCGTCCATTCTCTGACTTTAGTCAGAGAACCCGCCGAGGGGAAAGGCCGTCGGGTAAGCGATCGAAGCGTACCGAAAACGAAGGGGGCCGTTGCCGCGCCGCGAGCCGCCGCCGGATAATTCGGCGCCATGCGTGTGCTGTTCACCGCAGTGCCGATCCACGGGCACCTCCTGCCGCTGATCCCGCTCGCCGAGGCCGTCACGGCCGCCGGGGACGAGGCCGCGTTCGCCGTGCCGGAGGCGCTGGGGGCGCTGGTCGGCCGGGTGCCGGTGCTGCCCGCCGGGCCCGGCATCGAGGAACTGCTCGCCGAGAACGACCGGCGCACCGGCGGCGCCGACATGGCCGACGGCGTCGAGCCGGTCGCCGAGCTGTTCGCGGGCACGCTTGTCGACCTGTCGTTCGACGCGGCCCTGCGGCGCGGGCGCGAGTTCGGCGCCGAGGTGGTGGTCGCCGACGAGTACGACCCGATCGGGCCGATGGTCGCGGCCACGCTCGGGCTTCCGCTGATCCGGCACGCCGTCGGCCTGCCCGTGTCGCCGCCGCCGCTCGGCCCGGCGATGGAGGCGCGCCTGGCCCCGCGGTACGCCGCGCGCGGGCTCCCGCGACCGGCCCGGCTGGCGCTCGTGGACCTCTGGCCGCCGGTACTGCAGGCCCCGCACTGGACGCCGCCGGCCGACCGGCTGCCGATCCGGCCCCGCCTCTACACCGGCGCCGGGCCGGTGCCACCACCACCGCCGCCGCCGGGGCCCGGGCCGCGGGTCGTCGTCACGCTGGGCACGGTGCTGCTGGACGCCGGGCCGCTCGACGCCCTCGTCGACGCGGTGGCCGCACTGGACACAGTGGACGTTCTGGCGACGGTACCCGACGGGCTCCCCCGCCCGCTCACCGATCCGCGGGCGAATGTGTGGTTCGTTGGCTTCGTACCGATGGCGCAGCTGCTCGGCGCGGGCGTCTCCGTGGTCCTCGCCGCCGGTGGGGCCGGGACGGTGCTCGCCGCGCTGACCCGGGGCATCCCGCTGGTGCTGTGGCCGAAGGGCGCCGAGAAGCCGCAGAACGCCGAGCGGGTGGCGGCGGCCGGGGCCGGCATCGTCATCGACGACCCCGCCCGGGCGGCCGAGGCGGTGGCCAAGGTGCTGAGCGATCCGTCGTACCGCGCCGGCGCCGAACGCGTCGCCGAGCAGATCCGCCGTGCCCCGGACGCGGACGCGGTCTGGGCCGCGCTGAGCGCCCGAGTCCGCGCGCGGTAAGGGGCCCATTGCGCGGCCTAACGTACGGGCCGCACAATCATCGCGTGCACGCCTACGCGGAACTGGTCGCCGCGTTCACCGACAGCCGTCTGCCCCTGCCCCCGGTACCCGGGCCGCTGCGCCCCCGGCTGCGCACCGTGCGCGACTGGTGCTGGTCGACCCGCGAGATCGACGGCTTCGCCATGTACATGTTCGAGCCCGGCTTCCCCGCCGACGTCCTCGCCGCCCGGGTGCCCGACTACGTGGCCGTGAGCCACGCCGGGCACGGCGTGAACTCGTACGCGATCAACTACCACCTGGTGTGCGGCCCGCTCGCGGTGCTGCTCCAGGTCGGCTGGGGCGGCATCTACACCGACAACGCCGCGGCCGCCCGGCGCCTGGAGGGGCTGTTCCGCCGCTGCGAGGACCTGCACGCCGCGGGCGCCACCGCGACCGGCGGCCGCGTGCTGTGCGTGTTCAGCCAGCTGCGCGGCGTCTCGGCGTGCGGCCGGGTGCCGCAGCCGCCGCACGGCGACGTCCACGCGTTCGTGACGGCGAACCGCACCGCCGGCGAGGAGGCCTTCGATGTGGCCGAACGCCTCCTCGGCGCGGGTTAGCGAGCCGCCGGTGGCGGGCTCGTGAGGTTGCGGGCGGCCTCGCTGAGCTGGCTCAGGGTCGGGTTCTCGCGAACCTGGCGGGCGTTGTCCACGATCTGCTCGTACTTCGCGCGGCCGGCACGGGTGCCGAGCACGTAGCCGACGGCAAGGCCCGCGGCGATGGGCAGCAGCTTCATCAGGGTCTCCTCAACACGGTTCGGGACGAAGTCAGCGGCGGCGGCCGCGCAGGGCGAGGACGGCGACCGCGCCCACGACAATGGTGACGCCGGCGGCCAGGACGAGGCGGGTGCGACGCGCCGGGAGCAGGGCATCGGCCGTCGCGCCGAGCGCCGCGCGGGTGCGGGCGGCCATGGCGTCGGCCGTCACCCCGATCGCCGCGCGCGTGCGGGCCTTCACGTCGGCCTTCGCCGCGAGGGCCTCGACCGTCTCGCCGAGCGCCGCGCGCGTGCGCACGATCTCGGCCCGTAGCGCCTCCGGGTCGTTGACCCGCCCGTCCGCCGTCACCCGGCTCAGCCCCTTCCGATCGCAGCCCGCGTTCGCCCGCCTGACAATCCCAAAACCTATCCGAGTTGTACCGCGAGTGCCGCCGCAAAACACGTGAAGGCCGCGATCGCGGCGGAGGAGCGCCACACGTCGATGCGCTGCCAGCGGGTGACTGTCGCGCGCCAGTCGGCGGGCGGGGCGTCGGCGCTCCAGGTGACGACCCGCATGTTGATCGGTACCGTGCCCAGGAACGAGAAGCCCAGGAACGCGGCGAGGGCCGCGACCCCCGCCCACCGCCACGCCGTCCCGGGCCCGTCGGTGAGCGCGAGCACCGCGACGCCCGCGGCGACGGCCGGCAGCATGACCGCCGGCACCACGATCCGCAGACGGCGCACGAGCGCCACCCGGGCCTGGATGTGCGCGCGGTCGTCGAGGCGGCGCAGGGCGGGCTGCACCCCGTACCGCACGATGAACTCCTCGCCGGCGAGCAATCCCGCCAGGATCAGGCCGAGCGCCTGCAACATCGCCATGGGACACACCTTCCTTCAGTCGCTGCAAGATTACGGTAACAGGATTTTTGCGGCGGCTGAAGTACCATGGCCGGATGAGCGACACGGCGGTCACCTGGCGGCCCTCCGGGTCCGCGGGGGATGAGCCCGGCGGCCTGCGGGAACGCAAGAAGCGGCAGATGCGGGCCCGGCTGTCGGCCACGGCCACCCGGATGTTCCTGGAGCGCGGCTTCGACGACGTGCGGGTCACCGAGATCGCCGAGGCGTGCGGGGTGTCGGAGCGCACGGTCTTCAACTACTTCCCGACCAAGGAGTCGCTGCTCCTGGACCGGTTCGACGACACGCTCACCGCCCTGCGCACGGCCCTGGCCGACCCGGCGTCCGGCCCCCTGCCGGCCGCGCTCGGCGTCCTCGACACCGAGACCCGAGGCCTACAGGCCTGGCTGGCGCAGCAGCCGGACCCGGCGGCCGCGAGCGCCACGCTGCGCCGCTTCCGGGAGCTCAGCATCAGCACCGCGGAGCTGCGCGCACACCAGCACGACATGACCGACCGGCTGACCACCACTGTCGCGCGGCTGCTGGCCGACCGGGCCGGGGTCACGGCGCCCGAGGCGCACATCGCGGCCGTGGCGCTGGTGGGGCTCTGGCGGGTGCAGGGCGCGAGCCTCCAGCGGCATCTCGGCGAGCACCACCCGCCGGAGCAGCTCGGCGTGCTGGTCTCCGCGGACGTGCGCCTCGCGGCCGCTCTCATCGAGCCGATGTTCCGCCGTTTCGGGTAGAACTGGACCATGACGACTGCCGCCGCGATGCGTGACGAGGCCACCCGGCTGCTGCGGGCCGCGCCCGGGGAGGTGCGCGTGCCGTTCGCCGATGCGGCGAAGCGGCGCTGGATCGAGTACCGCCCGCAGCCCCGCCCCGGCATCTCCCTCGGCGAGCTCGGCCCGGACGGGCGCAAGGCCGCGCACCGGCTGCTCGCCACCGCGCTGCGCCCGCACGCGTTCGCCCAGGCGATGGGGATCGTCGCGCTGGAGGAGGTGCTCGACCGCAAGGAGGGCTACGGCCGCGGCCGGCACAGCGACGACTACCGCGTCATCGTCTTCGGCGACCCGGCCCCGGCCGGCCGCTGGGGCTGGCGCTTCGAGGGCCATCACCTCTCGGTCACCATGACCCTCGACGGCGACACGGTCTCGCCGACGCCGGTGTTCCTCGGGGCCAACCCGCACGCCACGTCGTACCGCGGCCGCCCGGTGCTGCGGCCCCTGGGCCCCGAGCAGGACCTCGCGTTCGAGCTGCTCGACGAGCTGCCGGAGGCGCTGCTGCCGCACGTGCTGCGCCGGGCCGAGGCGCCCGCCGACATCTACAGCGGCCCGCACGCCGACGTGGTCGCGCCCCCGCCGGGCGTCCCCGCGGCCGAGCTGCCCCCGGCCGCGCGGGCGCGGCTGGACGACCTCGTCACCCTGTACCTGGACCGCCTCGAGGTACCGCTGCCCGTCGACCGCGACGCGCTCACCTTCACGTGGGAGGGGCCGCCCGAGCGCGGCGGGCGCCACTACTACCGGGTGCAGGGGCCCGACCTGCTGATCGAGTACGACAACACCACCGCCGACGGCAACCACGCCCACACGGTGCTGCGCCGCCCCGACTCCGACTTCGGCGGCGACATCCTGAGCGAGCACCGGGCCGCCCACCCGCACCCGTCCGGGCGATGACTTTGTTCGATCGGCGCCAACCGGGGTAGGCGCCCGGCATGAACGAGGTCGAAAAGCTGCTCGACACCGTGTACACCGGCAACGAGCGGGTCACCCGCGAGGAGATCCGCCGCCACGCGGTCGCCGCCGAGGCCCCGGCGAACGTCGTCGACGCCGTCGATGCGCTGCCCGAGGGGGAGTACGCGTACGACGAGGCGGGCGAGGCCCTCGCCCAGCTGCGTTCGGGCACCGGCGGCGGCACCTCCCTCACCGGCGGGGTGCCGCCCGAGAACCTCGACGACTCCGACCTGTCGCGGGAGCTGCGCCGCCTGCACGAGACCCGCGACGAAACGTTCCGCCACGGCCCCCCGCAGGCCCTGGCCAACCACGACGCGCGCTCCGCGGACCTGGAGGCCGAGTACCTGCGCCGCTTCCCCGACCGCGCCGTCGACCCGCACCGGTTGCGCCCCGGAAGATCGCCGGGCTGAGCCGGGGCCGCCGCGAGCCGATCGCCGGGTTGGCGCGCCCGGGGTGGGATATCGGGTGATCGACCGGCCGTTCGGGCCGGAACTCCGCCGACACGAGGAGCCTTGCGATGGCGCTCAGCGCTAGGAGGCGATGACGTTGCGAGTGGCCGGGGCATCGGGCAACGCCGGCACCGCACTGCTGCGCCGCCTGCGCGCCGGCGGCGGCCACCGCATCGGCGGGCTGCTGCGGGGCCGGCTCCCCGGAACGGGCAACCCTTACTGAGTCAAGCCCTTCGGGGGGACCGCACCAGCCCGCCCGGAGCCGGCCCTGACGGCCTCAGGAGCCCAGCGTCAGTACCACCTTGATGTCGTCGGGCCGCGACTCGAGGGCCTCGGCGAAGCGCTCCAGCGGCACGCGCCGGGTGATCAGGCTCGCCAGCCACGCCGGGTCGGCGGCCGCCAGGGCCTGTGCGGCGGCGGCGTAGTGGCGCGGGTTGGCGTTGACCGAGCCGACCACGACGTCGTTCTCCAGGACCATGCTGCGGTTGGCCTGGCCGAGGTCGACGGAGATCGTCCGCCCGGCCGGGGAGACGCCGGTCAGGCACGTCACGCCGTAGGCCCCGGTGCCGGCGATGGCGTCGAAGACGACCGACGGCGCGCCGGTGGCCTCGATGATCACGTCGGGCCGCAGCCGCTCGGCGGTCTCGGCGACGCCGGCGCTGTGGTACGTCGCGCCGAGCGCTTCGGCCGCCCGCGCCTTCGGACCCTTCCCGGTGCGGTCCAGCACATGCACGTCGAGCCCGCGCTGCACCCCGAGCAGCGCCGCGAGCAGCCCGATCGGCCCGGCCCCGGTGACCAGCACCCGCTCCGGCGCGAAGTACGACCGCGCGCCGACCCGCTCCACCTGGTCCCAGGCCTTGGCCACGACCGACGTGGGCTCGAGCAGCACCCCGGTCTCGGCCAGCCCCGCGCCCAGCTTGATCGCAAAGTCCGGCTCGACGCTCCAGATTTCGCAGCCGTACCCGTCCAGCTGCTTGATGCCCCGCTCCGTGTACTCCCCGTTGCGGCACATGTCGAACTCCCCGTGCGCGCAGGCCGCGCACGGGCGCGGGTCGGGCCGGCGCACGATGCCGACGACGAGGTCCCCGGCCGCGAAGCCGGAGCCGCCCGGCGCCGAGCGGACCCGCCCGAGGGACTCGTGCCCGAGCACCAGGCGCTCGGCGCCGGGCGGGGCCCAGCCGTACTCGCCGGCGGCGATCTCCCGGTCGGTCCCGCACACGCCGAGCGCCAGGCCCTCGACGAGCAGCCGGTCGTCGCCGGCGTCCGGCTCGGGCACGTCGCGGACCTCGGCCGAGCCGGACTTCAGCGGAACGACGGTCAATGCACGCATGCGGCCCTCGTACCCATGCGGCCCGGCAGCCAAGCGCGGGTTCGCGGCCCCCGGGCGAGCGCACCGGTCAGGCGCGGCGTTCCCGGCCCCGGGCGAGTGCACCGGTCAGGAGGCCGCGCGCAGGCGGGGCGGCAGGCGCCACGCGAGGGCGCACCCGGCGGCGACGATGACCAGGCCGAGCGGCGCCCCGCACACCGGCCCCGGGAACATGCCGGCGCCGGGCATCCGCGCGGCGAGCGCGGCCCCGTAGCCGGCGGCGGCCGTGAGGATCAGGACGGTACCGACGCCGGAGACGGAACGCGGGCGCCGCAGGAGGCCGGTGACCAGCACGGCCACCCCGGCGAGCGCGGCCGCGGGCCAGACCGGGTCGAACGGCGCCGGGTCGGTGCTCAGGCGCGGCACCGGCTGGTAGAAGCAGCACCCCTCGCCCGAGTCCGGCGCGCCGAGCCGGTGCCAGGCGTCGGCGGCGTCGCGGTACAGCAGCCCGTCCCGGCCGTCGGCGACGAACACCACGTGCCCGCCCGCGACCGCGTGCACGACGATCGAGCGGCTCGCGAGGTGCTCGGCCGGGTCGCCGAGCCCGGGATAGGCGGCGGCGAGCGCGTCGTACGCGGCGCCGCGGACCTCCCACACGGTCGTGTACTCCCCGCTGCCCCCGTCGTCGCTGCGCTGCACCCGCAGCTCGCCGCGCCGGACCCGGTAACAGGCCCGGGCCGCGCAGCCCTGCTCCACCGGTCCACTGTGGATCTGCTGGGCGTCGGCCGTGTCGGTGGCCGCGCCGGTGTCGTCGACGACCCACCACGCGGCCTCGTACCCGGCCCGCTCGGTGCGCACGAGCACGGTGCCGGGCCGGGCGCCCTCGACGACCTCGGTGACCTCACCGATCGCGCGCAGATTCTGCCGCCGCAGCTGGGCGACGAACCCGGTCAGCCCGGCACATGCCAGCACCACGGCGGCCAGGACGGCCGCGACGATCCCCTGCGCACGCATGGCACCACGATCGCAGATGCGCGCCAGAAGGAGTTCGGGGCGGCGGACCGGGCAGATCCGCCGCACCCGTCTTCGATCCCACCCGCGGTTCGCAGTCGATAAGGCAGTACGAATGCGGGGGTTTCACCCGGCGTTTCGTCGCGCCGGCCTGGAATTTGCATTCCCATCCGTCAGTGAAGCGAAACCCGCCCCGCGAGGAATAGGTTCGAACGCATGGATGTCACCGAGCTGCTGCCCTCGCGGCTGTACGTGCTGGGCTTCCCCGTCGGCCAGGTCTACCTCTGGCGCGGCGACGACGGGCTCACGCTCGTCGACACCGGCCTGCCCGGCTCCGCGCCCGCCATCGCCGCGGCGCTGCGCGGTCTCGGGCACCGGCCCGGCGACGTGCGGCGGGTCCTGCTCACGCACCACCACGTCGACCACGCCGGGTCGGCGGCCGAGATCGCCGGCTGGGGCGAGGTCACCGTCCACGCGCACGCCGCCGACGCGCCGGTCGTGCGCGGTGCGGCGAGCGGGGCGCCGATCCGGTTCACGGGCGACTGGGAGCGGGCGCTGTACGAGCAGGTGCACGCCGACCTGCCGGACGTGCCCGCGCCGCCCGTCGAGGTCGCGCGGGAGCTCGGCGACGGGGACGTGATCGACCTCGGCGGGGAGGAGGCCGTCGCGCTCGCGGCGCCCGGGCACACGGCCGGCAGCGTCGCGTTCCATCTGCCCGGCGCGCGCGTGCTGTTCACCGGGGACACGATCGCGCGGGCGCCCGGCGGTGAGGTGATGCCCGGGGTGTTCAACGCCGACCCGGCCGCCGCCGCGGTTTCGATGCGTCGTCAGCTGGAGCTGGACGTGCGGGTCACCTGCTTCGGGCACGGGGCGCCGCTCGTCACCTGATGCCCGTCTGGGCCGGGTCCTGCGGGGCCGCGTCGATGTCCTGGGTCGTGCGCCGCAGGATCTCCTCGACCTGGGCACGGGTCAGGGCGTCCGGGGCGTGCCACAGGTCGCCGGCACCACCGTGCGCGTCGGCGCGAGCGTCGGGCTGGCCACCGCGGCCGGGCCGGGTGACGGCGAGCGGCTGCTGCGCGAGGCCGACGAGGCGATGTACCGGGTGAAGCAGTCCACCAAGGGTGGCTTCGCCGTGTCCGGCGTCATGACCGCCCGGTAACGTTCGCGCACCCGGCGCACAGCGGGCTCTCAGCTTTCCGACGCACCCTTGCACCACGCACCCGTTCGGCTACGGAGGTCAACAGTGGGTCTCGTCCTCGGCATCGTGAGCCTGGCGTTGCTGGTGTTCCAGCTGCTGCTCATCGCCCGCGCCCTGCTCGACTGGAGCGTGATGCTGGCCGGCCCGTCGGCGCCCGGCGGCGTCCGGTCGAAGCTGATCGGCGGCGTGTGGCGCGTCACCGAGCCCGTCCTCGCCCCGGTCCGCCGGGCCCTGCCCCCGCTGCGCCTCGGCGGCGTGGGCATCGACCTGGCGTTCATCGTGGTCTTCCTGGGCATCATCCTGCTGCGCGCGATCCTCGGCTGGCTCTACTAGGCCGGTTCGGGCACGCCGCCGTCCGGGGGCGGGTCGTTGTCGCCCGGCATCGGCTCGACCGGGGCCGGGGGCAGCGTTTCGGGAGTGTCCGGCAGCAGCTCGCCTGGGTTGTCGGGGACCGGCTCGCGCGGGTCGATCGGCGGGTACTGCTCGGGGTCGAGCTGCAGTTCGGTCATGATCCCGAGTATGCCGCCCGGGGCCGCCGCGCGCCTGTCGTGACGCGGCGGCCCCGGGCGCACCCGTCAGCAGGCGCCGTTGTCCGTCCACACGCCTTGGCTGTTGTTGCCGGGGACGTCGCCCTGGGTCCACCACTTGGCGGTCCACTTGTGCCCGCCGTAGCTCACCGACTGCCCGCCCGTGTAGGCGGTGCCGGAGTTCCACGCCGAGAGGCCCGCGCAGGTGCCGGTGCCGCCCGTTGGCGTCGGCGTGGTACCGCCGCACGCGCCGTTGTCCGTCCACACGCCCTGGCCGTTGTTGCCGGGGATGTCGCCCTGGGTCCACCACTTCGCGGTCCAGGTGTGGCCGTTGTACGACACGACCGCGCCGCCGTTGTAGGCGGTGGCCGCGTTCCAGGCCGCCGCGGAGCAGCCGGTGCCGCCGGTCGGGGTCGGCGACGGGCTCTTCGACGGCGAGACCGACGGGCTGGCCGACGGGCTCTTCGACACCGAGGCGGAGGCCGTCGGCGACGACGTCGAGCAGCCCGCGGTGGCGCCGTTCGTCGAGTTGACGACCGAGTTGAACAGGGTCGCCGCCGGGTCGAGGGCCTCCAGCGAGTACATCATCGCGCCGGCGAGTCCGTTGCAGTGCTGGTAGTCGGCGCGCAGCTGGATCGACGCCGGCGAGTCACCGCCCCAGAACGTGGTGCCGTCGTAGAAGTACGCCGCCTTCGTGGTGGGGTCGAGATAGGTGTACGACGGGTTGTCCACGAAGCCCGTGAGCTCCTTGTAGAACGACACGCCGGGCACGTTGCCCGACATCGCGTGCCCGGTGGCCGGGCCGGAGGCGGTCTGGTACAGCCCGTGGTTGGCGCCGGCCGGGACGCCGGTCCAGCCGCGGTAGTAGAACGGATAGCCCAGCGTCAGCTTGCTGGCCGGGAAACCGCCCGGGATGCCGTACGCCGGGTCGCCCGTCGTGTACGCCTTGACGGCGGCGTCGATCGAGTACTTCCCATTGCCCGGCGGCACCGGGGTGCTCGGGTCGCTGGGCGAGGCGTAGAGCGGGTCCTGCAGGTTCGTCGGGCCGGTCGCCTCCCAGCCGCCGTGCATGTCGTACGTCATGGCGTTGGCGTAGTCGAGGTACTGCCCGACCTTGTTCGTCTCGAGCATCGCGATCTTGTCCTGGCCGGCCGGCACCGCGGCGGTCAGCCACTTCTTGCCGCCGCCGAGCGCGTCGAGCTGGGCCCGGAACTCGGCCATGAGCAGCGTGTAGTTCTGTTTGTCGGCGGCCTTGTAGTGGTTGCCGGTGTGGCCGGGCGCGGCCGGGTACTCCCAGTCGATGTCGATCCCGTCGAAGACGCCCGCGCCGGAGCCGGCGCCGCCGAAGCCGTTGCGGACCGGCAGGTTGCCCTTGATGAACATGTCGATGCACGAGCTCACGAGCTGCTTGCGCGAGGCATCGGTGGAAGCGGCGTCGGAGAAGTACTTCGAGTAGGTCCAGCCCCCGATCGAGACCAGGATCTTCAGGTTCGGGTACTTGGCCTTGAGCTTCTTGAGCTGGTTGAAGTTGCCGACGAGGGGCTGGTTCCAGGTGTCGGCGACCCCGTCGACGCTGATGTCGGCGCCGTAGGACTTGCCGTAGTCGGCGAACGAGTCGCCCGCGTTGTCGCCGGCGTTGGGGTTGTTCTCGTCCTGCGAGGCCGCGGAGTCGTTCTCGAAGCAGCTCAGCGTGGTGGGGTTGATGTTCTCGAACGCGTACACGAGGTAGTCGAGCTTGCCGGCCATGCCGCTGGTGTCGAGGTTCTTGGGGTAGAAGCCGTTGGCGTAGATCCCCCACTGCGTGAAGTAGGCGAACTTGACGCCCCCGCTGGTCGTCGCCGCCTGGGCCGAAACCGTGTTCAGCGTGGCGGTGCTCCACGCGGCGGCGGCCGCGAGCACGGTGGCTGCGATGCCGACGATGAGCCTTCTCGGTCTGCGCATCTCTCGCTCCTCCTGTACCTCCCGTGTAAACAGTTAAGGTTGTTAACTGTTTCACGGGAGTTTATAGCGGTCGATGCTCGCGGACAAGAGCCGGATTGAACGGGTCCGATCCGGGGCATGCCCATCAGGAACGGATCATGCGACTGAGGAGGAGCGATGGCCGAGAACACCAAGCAGACCGGCGAACAGGCGGCCCACGCGGCGAGCGAGGTCCTGCGCGACCCGGACGCGACGAGCGCGGACAAGAAGGCCGCGGGCAGCGCGTTGTCGCAGAAGCCGTCGAAGCCCAAGCCCGACCGCTGACCCGGTGGCCGGCGCGGCTCAGTGCTCCGCGCTGTCCCCGGCGGCCGCCACGAACGCCCGCACCCGCGCGCCGGCCGGGGGCACCCCCCCGCCCGGGCGGGCGCGTGCCCGGGGGGGGGGGGGGGTGCGGGCCGGAGCGGGGCGGGGTGGAGGACGGGGTGGCCGCGGGGTCGGCG
>NZ_JBEZDS010000056.1:0-69732 GCF_040648435.1 Dactylosporangium sp. NPDC049140
CCCCGCCCGGGACGAGCTCGAGCAGCAGGTGGTGCAGCCGGCTCAGCGCCTCGGTCCGGGCATGTCCCGGACCGTCGCGGCGGTCCACGAGCAGTTTCAACGCCGCAGTGACGTCATCGATGGTGACCTGACGCAATCCGTTGGCGCGCAATGCTGCCACCGCGATGCAGTGGGCGTCGGCGGGGTCGGTCTTGCGAGACTGGTTGGTGTCAAATAGCCGGGCTCGCGCGGACAGTTTCGCCGGCACGTCGAGCACGGTCTCGCCGTCGGCGACCAGTCGTTGGGCGATGTGCCGGCCGATGCCGTTGCATCCTTCTACTGCCCAGACCCGGTCTTTGTGCTGCCGACCGACAGCAGTGGGCAGCCGATGTGAGAGCGACCCCGCCGATCACCTCGACCCAGCCTGGCCGGGCTGCGGTCGTGCCACGCCGATGTGCGGTTGCGGCCGGCGGGGTCGCGACGTCGCCCGGTACGTAGCCTTTGACGGTGGATCAACCCTTGGAAATCGTGTGGTCGCGGTCGTTGTGCATACGGTCGAGCGCGACGACAGTGGCAGCCTCCGATGTCCTCATCGTGGCGGAGCGACACTCGCGCTTGGTGCGGTTGGATCCGGGGACCGGGTCGCTGATGTGGGAGCAGCGCGTCGAGGACTGCTGGGGCACGGCCGCCGTCGCGCAGGGACGATGCCTCTATCTGAGCCAGCGGGGTGTCCTGCACTGCTTCGAGCTGCAGAGCGGCCGCCCGATGTGGTCGACACCCGGTCTGAAGTTTCATCGATACTTGACCGCCAGCGGGTCCGTCGTCGTGCTGGGCGGATGGCGCGGCTATCACCCTGTAACACGAGTTGACCTCGCCAGCGGCACACCCAACCCGTTCGATGCACCTTATGCCCTAGGAGAATCACTGGCCTGGCCAATTCCCATCCGGCTCCAACCACATCGAGCACTGACCACATCGCTTGATCCGACGCGCGGATATGCCGCAGGTCTCGTGCGCCGGGCCGACGTGAAGATCGCCACGCTCAGTGGCGACGGCTCGGCGCCGCTGGCTCGCACTCGTGCCGAATTGAGCTCGGCCACCAGCCACGGCGCCCCGTTCTGCGCTGCCTTCGTCGACGCGATCCGCCCCTAGACGCCCGTGGACGACGCCATCGCGCCATCCGAGCTGGCGATCTTGCCATCCGTATCTGCCGCAGGTCGCGCGTAGGCGTCCAGTCGCACCGCCACGCTTGGTGAAGTCGAGCACGGGTGGCCCGGCACCCGCGCGTGCCGATGAGCGGGCACGTGATCATGGGGTCGGCGTGGGTGGCCGTGATGGCGGCGCACGGCTTCGGATCGGTCTCGTTGCCGAACGAAGCCGCTGGGTTCAGTCGCCGCTGTGGCCGACAAAGAAGATCACGTCGGGGTTGCCGACGATGTAAGTATCGCGCCGGCGGTCGTACAGGTCGACATTTCTGGGGTCTCCCATGATCGACCTGCCACGCGCTCCCATGCCACGTCCCACGTAGTTGCCGAGCGGTCGCGGCGGTGTCGTGGCGCGGGATGCGCGCCCCGGTACTCGCCCTGGCGACGGCACACTGCGGTTGCGGAAGGCGCTGCGTGTGAGGTCTCCCCGACATTCGGGAGCAGCGCCGTTGTGGGCATGCGGCCCGCGAATATGCGCAAGGGCTGCGGATGGCGCGACCAGGGCCCCGGCGTCCTCATGGCATTTTCACGGACGGACCGGCCATGAGGTGCCACGGCTCTCATATTGACGCCGGTCTAACGCGTCGATATTCTCGCCTCGAAAATTCCGAGAGAAGTTGCGAAAATTTCGGTCCTCCGTACCGGAATCCCTTACGCCACGTTCAAGGAGGCTCACGGTGCGATCACGCCGTCTGCTCACCGTTGCAGCCGCGCTCGCGGGGCTCGTCCTGACTGGAGGCACCGCTTCCAGTGCGGTGTCCAGTCACACGGACTTCCGGCCGCCGGCCGACTCGCTGCGCGCCCTGGCCGCACCGATCGGGTTGCGCATGGGTACCGCCGCGGTCCCGTCCGAGCTGGCCAGCTACGGGCAGATCATCGGCGACCAGTTCTCCGTCGTGACGCCCGGCAACGAGATGAAATGGCAGCTCGTGGAGCCGACCCGGGGTACCTACGACTGGTCCGGCGGCGACAACCTGGTCGCGTTCGCCCGGGCCCACGACCAGCTCGTCCGCGGGCACACACTGGCCTGGCACAACCAGCTGCCCACCTGGCTGACCGACGGCGTCACGAACGGGACGATCAGCAACGACCAGCTGCGGGCGTTGCTGCACAAGCACGTCACCGACGAGGTCACCCACTTCCGAGGCAAGATCTGGCAGTGGGACGTGGCCAACGAGTTCTTCACCGACACCACGCCGTCGCAGATGAACCCGAATGACTTCTGGGTGGCGCACCTCGGTACCGGCATTCTCGAGGACGTGTTCCGCTGGGCGCACGCGGCCGATCCGCACGCAATCCTGTGCTACAACGACTACAACATCGCGGGCGAGGACGGCAGCAACGCCAAGGCGGACGCGGTCTACGCGTGGGCCAAGCAGGCACTGGCCGACCGGGTGCCGTTGGACTGCATCGGCGACCAGGGCCACCTGGACACCCAGTACGGGTTCTCCGGCCCGCTCATGCAGCAGGACCTCCAGCGGTACGCGGACCTGGGCCTGAAGGTCGCCATCACCGAGGCCGACGTACGCACGTTCGTCAACAACGCCACCGAGAACGTACCTACGGACCACCTGGCGGTCTTCGCCCAGCCGTTCGAGTACGACCAGATGCTGAAAGCCTGCCTGTTCGTCCGCCAGTGCATCTCGTTCACAATCTGGGGCCTCACCGACGCCAGTTCCTGGATTCCCGCAGTCTTTGCGGGCGAGGGCTACGCGCTGATCTACGACGTCAACCTCAACCCCAAGCCGGCGTACACGGTCCTGCAGCAGGACCTGCGGCTGGCCACAGGCGGCGCTCTACGCCGCCCGGGCACCGGGCACTGATCCCGGGCGGCGGTGCTCGGTCTGCGATCGCGGGCTCGGGACCGCCGGGCACAGGGGGCCGGCAGTCGACCTGACCCATGTCGAGCGCATCGGCAATGGATTCAGCGGCTGCCGGAGCCTGTGCCGCAGGGCAGTGACAGGGGCCAAGGTCCCCGACGTGACCATCTCATCGGCGACCGGCACCTTGACAGCGGTACACAATCCATTGAAGGTCTTCCGTTTCTCGCCTCCTGGTCCGGTGACTCACCCGGTCGGCGGATGAGCGGAAGCCTCCACCTTTGGGGGAACCTTGCAGGGCCAACGTCAAGGCCAACCGCACGCGTCCATTGATCCGGGAAAGCGAGGAGGCGCGAGCTTGTCGCGCCGGACCCTTCTGGGTGCGGGCGCAGTCGTGGTCGCCGGATTGCCGCTGAGCCTCGCCGAACCCGCGTCAGCGGCGCCGGTACCGCGGGGCGAGGCTCCGTTCGGTCCGGTGGTCGTGACCGACCCGGGAAGCGGCGCCGCGTACGCCCGCGCTGTGCGACTCGGCAGCTCGCGCACCTGGCTGGCGTCGTACCAGCAGTTCGGCGCGGCCGGGTTCCCGATCTTCCGGAGCACCGACGACGGTCACACCTGGCATCACCTGAGCAACGTGCCGAGCACCGGCGACGCGTCCGGGGTCTGGCTGCAGCCCTCCCTGTACGAGCTGCCCCGCGCCTTCGCCGGGCTGCCCAAGGGCGCGCTGCTGTTCGCCGGCAACGACCTGGGCGACTTCACCAGCACCAAGATCGAGCTGTACGCGAGCGGGGACCACGGCGTCTCCTGGCGCCACCTGAGCACCGTGGCGCAGGGCGGCCCGCCGAACCCGAACAACGGCGGCACGCCGGTGTGGGAGCCGTTCCTGCTGCTGCACAACAACCGGCTCGTCGTCTACTACTCAGACCAGCGGGACCCGGAGCACGGGCAGAAGCTGGCCCACCAGACCAGCACCGACCTGCGTACGTGGGGACCGGTCATCAACGACGTGGCGGACCCCGATTACGACCTGCGCCCGGGGATGACCACCCTCGCCCAGATCAACCCGCACCTGTGGATCTTGACGTATGAGAACGGCAACGACAAGACCGGCAACCCGTACGCCGTGCACTACCGGCTGGCCCGGGACCCGGAGGTGTTCGACTCGGCCCCGGACCTCGTCCTGCATGACCAGGACGGGTACATCCCGTCGGCCGCGCCGACCGTGTCCTGGTCGGACTCGGGCGGCCCCGCGGGCACCATCGTGGTCACCGCGAACAGCGATCAGGACTTCTTCGTGAACCGGCACCTCGGGGACCCTCGCAGGTGGACGCGGGTCACGTCGGCGATCCCCCGCGGTTACAGCCGGCAGACCATCCCCCTGTCCGGTACGGGTTCGCGCCGGGAGCCGGGCCTCGTCTTCGTGGTAACCGGCCCGGCCTATGGCGTGGACGGTCCGATCCAGGCTGGCGTCGTACGGATCTGAGCCGACCGCGGCGGCTCGCCGACCGCCACCCGCGACCGTGGCCGGACGGACGGAAGCCGCCATTACCGCCGAACCTGCGTCGATCGGCGCGCCGGACCCGATCGACCCGGGCGGGACAACGATGCCACCTCGAGCTGGCCGGACACCGTCGCCGCCGCTGACAGCAGCCGCATGGTCGCTCGTAGGACTGGCCGCCGGCCTCGGCGCAGGCTGGCTCGTCGCTCAGCGGCGTCCCGGCCGCCGCTGAACCCGAGCGGCAGCCTCCGAAGCGGCAACTCGCCGCGACGACTGCGGCCTCGCCGGTAAACCTTGAGGACGTACGGAATCTGCGCGCCGTGGTGATGTCGTGAAGAGATTCCGGCCGGTGTTGCGCGACCCGGGCGGCGGCTGACACGCTGCCGCGGTGGAGAACAGGGCGGTGCCGGTCGGGTGGTGGCGGTCCGGTCTCGTCGGTCTCGGCGTGGCGCTGCCGATTATCTGGGCGGTCGCGGCGCTCACGGGCTCAGTCGACCGTGACCTCGGCGGCTTGGTCGTCTTCGTCATGTACGGGCCGATGATCGCGATCGCTGCCGCGCTGCTGGGGGTGGTCGTGGTCTGGGGTCTGACCGACCGGTGGGCGGAGCGGCGGCGGCTTTCCTGGGTGATCGTCGCACCCTTCGTCGTGTATGTCGTGCTGGCGGTCGGCGCGGGCGCGAGCGGGCCGTCCGGCTCGGTGAACGAACTGCGGCTGGGCTGGGTACTGGTCGTCGCGCTGCTGTACGGCGGGGCCGGCGTCGCATTCGGCCGGGGTGTGTCGCACCGGGTCCGGGTATTCGCGAGCGTGGTCGTCCTGGCCGCTGCGCCGCTGATGATCGCCTATGACGATCTTTCGCAGCACCGCTGGCGCAAGGCCATGTTCGCGTCGGCGCCGCGGGTCCTGCCGGTAGTTCCGGGCTACGACGTGGTCGCCGCGAGGGCCGACGGCGGGACGCTCGGCGTCGGCATGAAGGGGTCCGCGGAGCTGTGGGTGTCGGTGTGGCGGTGCCGGGACTGCACCGTCCGCCGGCAGTTCGACGACGGGCAGTGGACCGTTGTCGACGGCACCTACCAGATCGGCATCGATGTGGTGGGTGCCGCGAACGAGACGTGGCCGGCCCCGGACGGCATCCGAGTGCGCCCGGCCGGCCTCGACGAACTGGCGGCGCTGCCGCTCGCCCCCGTCCCCTACTCCGACTAGCGCGACAGAGGTGTCACGCGAGTCACGGCACGGGCAGTGAGGAGCCTGAACGTGCGTGACACCTTGATCGCGATGTCACGCTTCAATAGAGGCTGGAACAGATGGACGCGCCGCCAGTGGAGGTGCCCGACACGGTCAATCGGCTGAGCGCCGGCGTGTCGTGCGCGATTCGGCGGTCTGCTGGATGGGTGGCGCGCAGGTCGGGTGGTCTTTCCATGTTCGATGGAATCAAGTTCTGAGCTCAGGCTTGCAGCGGTATCCGGCGCAGGCGGATCGCGCGTCGGGTGATCCGCCATCCGGCCGGCCCTGCGCGCAGTGTGTCCTCGTAGACGACACTGCCGCAGTGCCCGTTCATGCCGATGCCGATGCCCTTGCTGATCACGTGGACGGTGCCGTTGTCGCCCTCGGACAGCACGATGTTGGTCACATGGTGCCCGACCGGGTGCTCCGCGATCGCATTGATGGCGTCGTTCATCGCGGCCAGTCCGGCCCGCACGCCGAGTCCGAAGTCGCTGAGGTCGAACTCCGCGTCCGGGGTGAACAGCTCGTCCATCCGTTCGAATTCGCCTTGGTCGGTGAGGTGGCCGTGCATGTTGATCAGGTTGGTTATGGCTTGCCGGTCGCTTGCGGTAAGAGCCATCGGATACTCCCGTACGCTCGAAGTGGGGGCATCCCCATTTAAATGGGGACCTCCCCGTTTGGCAAGGGTGTTCCTCGCCGGAAGGAGACGTCATGGCTCGGGCGAACGCCGACCGCTTGCTCTCCACGGCCCGTGAGCTGGTCGCCGAGCGGCGGGCCGAGGTGCCGCTTGACGAGGTGGCGAAACGGGCCGGCGTCGGCAACGCCAGCCTTTACCGCCACTTCCCGACGCGCGCCACTTGCTGGTGGCGGTCTACGCCGACGAGGTCGAGCGCCTGGCCCGGCTGGGCGCCGAGGCCGACCTGTTCACCGGGCTCGACGCGTAGGTCGAGCATGTGACGACCAGGCGCGCCTTGGCCATAGCTGCGACCGAGGGGCCGCCCGGTAGCCGCGCCGAGCTGTCCGGGCACTCGCACCAGACGATCATCGAGACCGCCACCACGCTGGTCGCACGAGCCGCCCCGTACCTGCGGCCGGGGCTGACCGCAAAGGACCTGCTCGCGCTGGCCACTGGCGTAGCCTGACCGCGACCGACCCCGCCAACGCCCGTCGGCTCCTCGTCCTCGTGCGGACCGGCGTGCAGCGCTGAACTGCAACAAGCCAACGCCGAGACGCAGACCAACCCTGGCACGCAACGCTGAAGCAGCCGCAGCATGAGGGCTCGTGAGGACGCGATGGGTGCGACAGCGTGGTCCCCGAGCGGTTGGCCGGGTGCGCGGACATGCCTCAGCGCCGGGTCGACCTGAAGATCGCCACGCTCAGTGGCGACGGCTCGGCGCCGCTGGCCCGCACTCGTGCCGAGATGAGTGCGTTCCCCGACGATGTGGCTGAGCCAACGAGAGCGCTTATGGCGGGCATTGTGGACCTGTGATGGTCACTCAAACGTCAGGCGCGCGTTCCAGGCGCCGCTCCAACCACCGCGCCAGACCGCCAGTCCGGCGTAGGTGAACACGCATCCCACCCCGACACCCCAATCAAGATCACTGCACCAAAGGGCGGGCTCGGTCAGAGTGTCGCGCAGACGGTCTATGCCGATGACCGTGAATTCATCGCTGGCCGTCTCGGAGCGGCGAACCTCGATCAACCCATCGCGGACGAAGGGCAGCAACGCGGCCAGCTGCCGATCGACCCAGTCAAAGCGCTGCGTAGTGTCCAGCTCAGCCGGCGGGCCGTCCCAGATACCGAACGGCCCGGTCAGCATCCCGCTGGCCTCACTGGCGCAGACCAGGACCAAGCGCTGATCCACGCCCAGTTCGTCCCAGCGGGGAAGACCGCTGATGTCCGCCGTGGGGTATGCGTCGTCAAACCAATGCTCCAGGACGAACCGAGGAGCGGACAACCGGAACCTGGACGGCGTAGACGGTGACCAGAGCCAGTTTTCCGCCTTCGTGAGGACCGCGCGCAGGCGGCTGCCTTCCACCGTCATGTCGGCGACGGAGGAAACCAGACCGGCCGACTCGCGGACCGTCAGCAGGCCACGGTCAACGAGATCCAAGGTCACCACAGCCAGCTGCGGAACCAGCGCGCGCTGCTCGTGCTCGGTATAGCTGCGCGGCGGGGGAGCCCCATCGGCCCCCGCCCAGCGCAGATCCACCCCGTAGACCTGCACCGTCCCGGCGAGCCGACTGTCCGACATCGCGCGACGCAGTAGGGTCTGCTCAGCGGGTATGAACGACGCCCACGAACGCATAACCCCTGCGCCCTCCTCCTGACCCCCAGCCTGTAGCGCCGACCCACCGTAGCTGTAACCAGAGGACATGACCGGTACCAATTTGGCGGCGAGGGTGCGCGACCTCGACCACGTCTGTTACGCCGCGTGACGACGTCCCGCTTCGGTCGGCGCGCTTAACTGTCGATGTGCGGAAAGTCGATCTTTGTTGTGGTCAGGCTTCGAATGACCGTGATCCGCGGCGCATGAAAGTCTTCGCCTTGCCGCTGGCCGCCTTCGCAGCACCGCAACGGGAGGCGGATCCAGTCGAGGCGAAGCCGCTGTGAGCTCCGCGCTCGCCGGCGCTCGATCCATCGTGACAACGAGTGGTCGAGCTTCCTGCGACAGGGCTCCGACTCTGCCGAGATGAGGGCGCCTCCGGCTTGTCGGCATGACCCCGAACGTTTGCTGGGTCTGGTCAGGCTGCGCTCGATTGTTGGGCCCTCAGCGTCGATGCGTTCGCCGCGCAGCGGGTGTTGCGGCGTTGCGCGGCGGGTACGTCGGGGTGGCGGGCGCTGGCATTGCGCTGCGACCGCGATTATCCGATGTGGATCACTAAGGCCTCGTTGTCGTGCAGCGCTGCTATGAGCCTGTGTAGCAGGATGAGTCCATCGTCGAGGGCCTGCTGCACCTCCTCGAAGCCGCCTCCCGCGCCATCGAAGTACCGTTCGGCGGCCGCACGGTCCAGCCGTGCCGGGTCCAGTGCGGGTAGGTGACGCTTGTCGGCCGAGGTGATCAGGTATGTCAGGTCGTACACCGCATTGACGGCCTCCGTCTCCGCACGGTATTCGGCCGTCCCGAGGGTGGTGCCCGTGTCCTCCAGAAGAACCATCAGATGCATCAGCGCATAGCCAGACCAGTTGTACAACCCGCCGGATACGCCTAGATCGTTTTCCTGGAGGTAGTTGTATACGGGCACCACCATGATCGACGAGGTTGGGTTCCTCCAGCCGATTCGATTCCTGAACTTCCTGATCACGGGCCAGCGGTGGGTGGCGGCTGGGATCATTACCGGCTCGGCGTTCGCGGCCTGCGCGAGCCCGGGTACGGCGGACCGGTCCAGCAGGTAGAACGACGCTATCGCCGACATGGCCGCCGCACCGTCCCGACGCCACCCTGCGTCATGGCTCCGGCTATCCCCATAGCCCGGCATGCTGCCACAAACCGGCCGCACCCGGGGGAACGCACAACGTCCTGATCTGCCGCCCACCGTGAGCGCAGGGCTGGCCCGGAAAGATCAGCCGGTCACCGACGGGCTGTGATCGACACGCGGTGAATGGCCAAGGCCACGAATTCGACGTCGCGTGAAGCACGTTCGCCGTAACGCCATGTGGCCACGCAGGGCGAGCATCACCCGAACGCTTCGTCGCGACGGCGCCGTACTTCCACCACCCTGGCGGGTGTTCATCGGCGTGGAATGTGGGCACCTGCGCTCGCATGAAGACTGAGTTGCGCAACGTGCGCGTGTTCGACGGCAGGCAACTTCTCCCGCCCGCCACGGTGGCGCTCGACGATGACCGCATCGGATTCGACGCCTCGGACGCCAAGCTGGTCGTCGACGGTGCGGGGGCGGCGCTTCTACCCGGGCTGATCGACGCCCACCTGCACCTCGACGGGCGCTCCGCGCTCCAGCGGCTGGTGCGTTTCGGGGTGACCACGGCCCTGGACATGGCCAACGCCCCGCCGGAGTTCATCGACTCGATGCGAGGGATCCGGGGGCTCACCGATATCCGCAGCGCAGGCACGGCGGCGCTGGCCCCGGGCTGCGTCCATTCGCAGATTCCGGAGATCGGCGAACGCGGTCTGATCCGTAACGCCGGCGAGGCTGAGCGATTCGTGACCGAACGCTGCGCCGAGGGCTCCAATTATCTGAAGGTGCTGATCGATCTGCCCGGGCCCAGCCCCGACCGGGCCACGGTTGACGCACTCGTCGCCACCGCGCACCGGCTCGGGCGGCACGTCGTGGCGCACGCCCTGTCGTACGAGGCCGCGGAAATGGCGCAGGCCGCCGGGGTCGACGCCCTCACGCACACGCCGCTGGACCGGCCACTGGACCGAATCATGGCGGACCGGATGGCGGCCGTGGGCCAGGCGCTGATCCCCACGCTGGTCATGATGGAGTCGTTGACGGGGCCGTCGACGCCGCCGCAGATGCGGGCGGAGTGGGCAATGCCCGGCGCGAGCTTCGACAGCGCGCGGGCGAGCGTCGTCGCCGCTCACCGTGCCGGCGTACCGATCCTGGCGGGCACCGATACCAACACGGATGCCGAGGCGCCGGGTGACTTCACGTTCGGCGACAGCCTGCACTACGAGCTGGAACTGCTCGTCGATGCCGGCCTCAGCACCGTCGACGCGCTGCGCGCCGCGACGGTGCTGCCCGCCGAACACTTCGGCCTCACCGACCGCGGCGTCGTGGAACCGGGACGGCGGGCCGACCTGGTCCTCGTTGACGGCGACCCGCTGCACGACATCCGCGCCGTGCGCTCGATCAGCCGCGTCTGGTGCAGCGGCATCGAGCACACCCCGGCCCACCTGGCCAGGCGGTCGTAGCGGCCCCGGCACGCGCCGGCGAGGCACCGATGGATCGCGGCGCGCGCCGACCTGCCGACCGCCGCGCGGAACGCGGCCGGCAAGCCGGTGGTGCTGTGCCCGCCATGGCCGCTCGTGAGAGCGGTCCCACCGCGACCGAGCCGCGTAGAAGGCCATGTGCAAGGTTCATTGCGCCAGTCCTGCGGCCGACAAGGTCATCTTGCCCGCCGGCTGCTCGCACGTAAGCCGGAACTCCAACGCCCGCACATTGGTCACGTCGACCCGGATGTCGCGGTTCTCCCCGGTGTGCAGGATCGTGCTGCTTCACGACGTTCGCCATGGCACGACAACCGGCTGAGTCGTGTCAGCTCGGCGTCGGGCGCGGCTGGTCGTCGGAGAGCATGTAGATGTACAGCACGGTGACCCCGGCCTCGTCCTTGTCGAGCATAAGGTCCCGGCACCTCGTCGCGGTGCAGGCGTGGACACCGGCGTAGGAGTCGACCCGCTCCGGATGCCATTCGGGCCGAGGGTCGTCAGCGGCGGTCAGGCTCCAACCGTCCGGGACGGCGCGGTCGGTTGCGCTGAGCGGCGGCACCGCGTTGTCGGTAAGGAACCGGTCCGTCTCGGCGCTGGGGAATTCGACGATGACGTCCAGCTCCCACTCAAGCCATGCGCTGTACAACGAGTAGCGCAGCCGTGCATCCTTCGGCAATCTGAGCGCGGCGATGTTTTGCACGTCAGGGATGCCAGGGTGTCCTGTGGTGCACGTGTCGAGGTCATGCAGGCACCACGCGACCTCGACCACCGGCAGCACGAACCACCCGAGCACCGCCATCGCCGTCGCCAGGGCGGCGGCGATCATCCAGTGCGCGACCTTGAACTTGCGCACGTCGTACCGGCGCCGGGGCGGGATCACAGCGGCGAACGGTACCCGCACAGCGACCTTCAGGATCGCTGTGCCACCGAACCCGACCAGGTCCTTCACCAAACCCGCCATACAGCGCACGCAATCTCACGATCTTCGTGGAGTCGTACCTCTTGGATATGTTGACTGGATGAGTGACATCCCGCCGCAGCCCGACGGAACCGAGCCGGTGCAGATCGACTTCGTCGAAGGGATCGGTTTGTACATTTCTAATCCGGTCTCTGCCACCCACTGTCGCCGCGGACACAGGTACATCCACGGCGGCGGTCGGAAGCGGCTGTACTGGGTCGGATGTGGCTGCGACACCGCACGGTATGGCGGTCACCAGGTCTACGAATGCCTGATCGATGGGGACGGCCAGCCGTGCGGCGACGAGCGGTGGCTGCCGGTGTGCTCGGACCGCAGCTTGGGCAAAGCGGCCAGGGGGCCTAACTGGTCGCTAATCAGGGCTGAAGCACTTGGTACCTTGCGTGATCGTGGCAGGTGCGCGGCGGATGGCTGGTCGTAACAGCGAGCGACGAGTTCGGCGAGGTCGAGGGCTTCCGGCCGATGAGCGTGAGTCGACCAGCCGATGTGGTGACGATTCGATGCGATCTGACCGAGCCCGTACCGGTAAGCGATGATCATAGGATGGTCATCCCATCACCGTTGCGTGAGTCATTGCAGAGTCCAGTGTTCTGGGCGCGGTACACCTTCGCCCACGAGGACGGCCCCGGAGCCGACCGGCTCGGCGACCTCGAAGAGCTGCTCGACGACGACCTCGATGATGATGAGCAGTCGGAAGAAGCGGCGCTTGATGCGGAGTTCGATGTCGGTGGCGGCCACCGTGTGCTGCTGACTGTCGATAGCCAGGTTGACTCCTACAGCCTGGGGATCGTCGCCTCGGACTCAGCCGACACGGCGGAACTTGGTTGGGACGACCTGGCGCACTGGCACCCGTATGCGCTGCGCTGGTCCGAACTCGACCTGATCTGCCGGGCGGTTGCAGCCCTCGACCCACAGCTGCCGCACCCTGGGGCGCCGCTGGCGCTGCTGTGCCGATTCGCCGCGGTCTTCGAGGACGACGACGTGGACCGTGCCGTCGCCGCTGTAGACGCGGCGTACGCCTCGCTGCGCCCGCAAGAGTGGGACGGCTACTGGCCGCGTGGCACCGACTGGCTCGACCGTGCGGACTTCCGCGGTCAGCACGTCGTCTGGCAGCGCGACCAGGCCGGCAACCTGTGGGCCCGCCAGGAACCCGTCCATGAGACGGACTTCTACAGCACCCGCATGGAACCGGCGGCCGGAACGGACCACTTTCCGTACGCTCGGCTGCAGGCCCTGCTGGCCGCCGCCGCTGCCACGCTGAACACCAACGCGGATTGATCGACGCGATCACCAGTCCGCCGTGCGTGAGGACCGGCGGGCGCGGGTGCGGGTGCGGGCGGTGACCCGGGCGCAGGCCGACGAGACGCTGGAGCCCGTCGAGGGGCCGGGGTGGCCGGAGCCGCACGCGTTTCGCTGCGCGAGTGCCTCCGGGTGGTCATCAAGGAGGAGTACATGGACCGGCTGTTCGCCGAGTGCGACCTCGCCGCCCTCTGACCAGGCCCGCCGCCGGTCATGGCACGAGATCGCCTGCGTAGCTCGGGGCGCCGGCCGGCTGGGGCTCCGGCTCGGGCGGCTGGGCGGGTAGGAAGACCGCCGCGAACAGCGCGCCGGCGACCGCGGCGATCCCGGCGACGACGCAGCCGATGGCGGCGCCGTGGTCGAAGGCGTCGGTCGCGGCCGCGCGCACGGCGCCGGCCAGGTCGAGCTGGCCCTGGGCGGCAAGTTGGCCGGCGATGCCGAACGCCGCCCCGACCGACTGGTGGGCCAGGTCCATGAGGGTGCGGGGCAGCGCCGCCGGGAGGGCGGTGTCGAGCCGCGTGCCGTACAGCGAGGCGTAGACGCTGCCGATGACCGCCACGCCGAGGGTTCCACCGAGCAGGCGGGTGGAGTCGTTGACGGCCGAGCCGACGCCGGCCTGGTCCTCCGCGACCGCACCCATGATCGACTCGGTCGCGGGCGCGGAGGTCAGGCCCATGCCGAGGCCGTAGACGACCATCTGGATGGCGATGACGTCGTAGCCAAGGGTCGGTGAGATGTCGCTGGCGACCCAGAAGTAGAAGATGGCCTGCAGCGCGAGCCCGGTCACGACGATGGCCTTGGTGCCGAGCCGGACCGCCAGCCGCGTCCCCACTGTCGATCCGATCGCCACCGAGACGGCGACCGGCAGCAGATGGATTCCGGTGGACAGGGCGCTGTACGCGCGGACGAACTGGAAGAACTGCGTCATGAGGAAGATGAACCCGAACAGCGTGAAGAACGCGATGGTGACCGAGGCGCTGGCGGCGCTGAAGCGCATGTCCTTGAATAGCCGTACGTCCAGCATCGGCTGCCGGGTCCGGCGTTCGGCGACGATGAACGCGACCAGCAGGATCGCGGTGCCGGCGAAGCCGGTGAGGGACGCCGCCGAGGTCCACCCGCGGTTCGGGGCCTCGATGATGGTGTAGATGAGCAGCCCCATGAAGCCGCCGGACAGGACCAGGCCCAGCAGGTCGGGGCGCTCCCGGATCGGGTTGCGCGCCCGGGGCACGAACAGCGCCGTCAGGGCGATGACGACCAGTGACACCGGCCCGAGGACGTAGAAGATGCTCGACCAGTTGTAGTGCGCGAGCAGGTACCCGCCCGCGATCGGCCCCAGCGCGATGGCCAGGCCCGCCGTCGCGCCCCAGAGGCCGATCGCCACGGCCCGCTCCTTACGGCTGGTGAAGACGCCGATGAGCAGCGACAGCGTGGCCGGGAACGTCATCGCGGCCCCCAGGCCCATCACCGCCCGGGCGGCGATCAGCTGGGCGGGGGACGTCGCGTATCCGCCGATGTAGCTGGCCACGCCGAACACCAGCAGCCCGGCCATGAGCATGCCCTTGCGGCCGAAGCGGTCCGACAGGCTCCCCGAGCTCAGCAGCAGCGCGGCGAACACGAGGTTGTAGGCGTCCACGACCCACTGCAGCTGCGTCGTGGTGGCACCGAGCTCGCGGGTCAGGGCCGGCAACGCGACGTTGACCAGCGTGGTGTCGAGGTTGATTACGAATGAGGCCATCAGCAGCGCGATGAGCACGAGTGGTTTCGACGGCGCACGAGTCATGGTTGAAGAATAAACACAGTTGGTTTAATTTTTCAACCATGCGGTAGACGGGCTAAACTTGGCCCATGCGCAGCTATGGCCAGTACTGCTCGGTGGCCCGGGCCCTCGACGTCGTGGGGGACCGCTGGACGTTGCTGATCGTCCGGGAGCTGCTGCTGCAGGGCCCGTGCCGGTTCACGGACCTGAAGAACGGGCTGCCGGGCATTGCGACCAACCTGCTCTCGACCCGCCTCAAGGAGCTCGAGGACGCCGGGCTGGTCGCCCGCGACGATGCGCCGCCGCCGGTCGCCACTGTCCTGTACTCGCTGACCGAGCGCGGCCTGACGCTCGAGCCGGTGCTCCACGCCCTCGGGCTGTGGGGTCTGCAGTACATGACCGACGAGCGGCCCGGGGACGCGTTCCAGGCCCGCTGGCTCGCCTACGCCCCGACGTGGTTCACCACCGACGCCGACCCCGACGGGCCGCCGGCCGTCATCCAGCTCGTCGCGGCCGGCGAGCTGGCCGTCATCGAGCTGGGCGACGGCCAGATCCGCACCACGATCGGCCGGGCCGCCGAACCCGACCTCGTCCTGGACGGGCCGCCGCGCGCCGTGCTCGGGCTGCTCACCGGCGCCATGGATCTCAAGCGCGCCATGCGACTCGGCCTGTCCGCCACCGGCCATCGGCAACTACTCACGCGCCTGCGTCCGGTGACCGCCGCCGCGGCGTGAACAGCACCGAGCCGGTGGCCGTGCCGATCGGGGGTGCTCGGACCGGTGCCCGTGGGCCGCGGCGGACCGGATCAGTGTCCGCAACGGGCTCCGCCGCATCGACGTGCCCAGGCACCTCGTCGACGACGTGGTGGTCCTTGAGGATTTGGGCGTCTACCTCCGGTTGACGGACGGTGAGATGATCTCGCTCGACGCCGCGCTGTCGGCGGTCGTTGGCTCGTACGACCGCAATGCGCGGCACCGGGTCGACAAGAGCGCGGACATTGCCCGGATCATCGACTCCGTGCCGAAGGTTCCGTCGATCGGCAGCGTGGAGCGGTCCGTGCGCGCCGGCAGCGCGATCGTCACCGCGATCGCGGTGGGCGGCCTCGTGGCGGCCGTCTGGTTTCTGCTCAACAACGGTAAACCGCAGTAGGCGCGACGACGTGCCGTCGATACCGTCGAGCACGTTGCGTCACCGCTCGGTCGGCGCCACCGGCAACAACCGGTTCCCGTGTACTACGCCGCGGCGTACGGTTCGGTGCTGCGCTCGTGCGGCAAGGCACCGGTCACGTTCAGCCGGGCCGGCTTCACCGGCTCACAGGCGCACGGCGTGTTCTGGGCGGGCGACGAGGACTCCACGTGGGAGGCGATGTGGTCCTCGCTGCGGGCCGGCGAGGTGGAGGTCCCGGCCCCGGTCGAGGAGATCCTCGTCTGGTGCCGCCTGGAAACGGCGCACCGCCGCCGCGACCTGTTCACCTTCGGCTGATCCGGCCGCGCCACGACGCCTCATCTTCAGGCGAACCGGCGGGTTCCCGCTGGCCTGCCCCTGGGCTCGCCAACAGCAGCGCGTGTTGCAGGTCGAGCTCGCGCTGGATGCGGTGCAGCACGTCGGTGCTGATCGCGCCCTTGCGGTGCAGCCGCAGAAGGGTGTGCCGCTGCACCTCGACGAGTTCGAGCGACGCGGCACGCTCGGCCCGCTGCCGGTGGTCCGCGTCGTGCCGCACGCCCGCCCCGGTGGCCAGCTCGTCGCGGCGGTACCGGTACACGTCCTCGAGCCGCCCGATCGTGCGCTTGTCGAGGCCGTCGCGCAGGACCAGCTGCTCGAGGCGCACCATGGCGGCCTCGGTCGCGGTCAGCCTGGCCCGTGCCTCGGCGTCGCCGTCCCCGCCGTCGGTGCCGGCGACCCGTGTGGCCCGGATGAGCATCGGCAGGGTGACCCCCGGGACGACGAGGGTGGCGAGCACGACGCCGAAGGCGAGGAGGATGACCACCTCCCGGTCGGGAAACGGGGCGCCCGACGCGGTGCGCACCGGCAGGGCGAGGGCGATCGCGAGGGACACCGCGCCGCGCATGCCGCTCCACCCGACCACGAGCCGTTCGACACGGGGCAGCATGTGCGGTACCAGCAGCATCCACGCGACGCGGGTGAGCAGGACAACGGCGGCCAGCAGCGCCGCGACGGCGACGATGTCGACCGCGCGGAAGTCGGTGAGCTCGGCGAGCATCGGGCGCAGCTGCAGGCCGAGCAGCAGGAACAGCGCGGCGCTGAGCAGGTACACGATCATCTGCCAGACGGGCTTACCGAGCAGCCGGCTGGCCGGGGTGGCGACGGCGGGAATGCGCCAGCCGAGGTACAGGCCGCAGAAGAGGGTGCCCAGGACGCCCGAGAAACCGAAGTGCTCGGCCGTGTGGTACGCCGCGTAGGCGCCGAAGATCGTCAGGGTCACACCGACCACCGGGTCGCTGGCGCGGCCGCGTAGCTCGCCGACGAGCCAGCCGACGCCGAGCCCCACGAGGACGCCGCCGGCGGTGCCGACCGCGAACTGCTCGAGGGCGCGGCCGGCGTCGAGCGACCCGGCGCCGGCCACCACCGCCGCGACCGTGACCCGGAACAGCACCAGGGCGGTGGCGTCGTTGAACAGCCCCTCACCCTCGAGCAGGGTGATGGCCCGCCGGGGTACGCCCAGCCGCGACGCGATCGCGGTCGCGGCGAGCGGGTCGGTCGGCGACACGATCGCGCCGAGGGCGAGTGCGACCGGCCAGGACAGCCCGGCGACATAATGGCCGGCGGCGGCGACCGCGGCGGCCGTCACCAGCACCAGGCCGAGGGACAGCAAGGCGATCGGCCGGAACCGCCTGCGCAGCTCGCGCGGGGTGCTGTAGTAGCCGGCGTGGTACAGCAGGGGTGGGAGGAAGACCTGCAGCACCACCTCCGGCGACAGGCGCACCTGGGTCATGCCCGGCACGAACCCGATCGCCATCCCGCCGAGGACCAGCAGGATCGGGTACGGCACGGCGATGCGCAGCGACAGCGCATATAGCCCGATCGACGCCAGAAGCAGAGCCAGCAGGGAAAATGCGGCACCGTTCATGGTCTTCCGAACGGTACCCGGGCTTGCTGCTCCACGGCATCGCCGACAACCGGCAAATGCCTACGAAACGCATCCTGTGGGTCCTCGGCCCGACGGGCGCGGTAGAGCCCGGGCGCAGCCCTCGTGGGCGGCGGCCTGGAGGCGCTCGCTCAGGTGTTGTCAGGGCGGTCACGATGACTCCTCATGGCTGGAGGGATCTGGTGCGTCCAGCCTCCTGACCGACGCCGTCCCACCCCACCCACAGCGCCCACACACTGGCCCCACACGTCCGCACCGCGGATCTCCAGGCGGCTGACAGGCCGAAACCTGGGAACGGCTCAGGGAAAGGTTAGGGATTTGCCGGCGGTCGGCCGGGGAACGCAGATCGGGAGGGAGCTATCGTCGAGCGGTGGCCCTGGCTGTCTGCCTGCTCTTCGACGGTCGCACCGAACGCGCCCTGACGAGCCTGTGGGACAGGCTCGAGGAGCATGGCGTCGCGACACTGCGCTCGCACACCCACGGGATGCATCATCCGCATCTGTCGTACGTCGTCCTGCTGCGGTGGGATCTCGCCGCCGTCCGCGACACCGTGGCGGGGCTCCCGGACCGGGGCGGCTGCGAGGTCACCTTCGACGCGCTGGGCGCCTTCCGGCGGGGCCGGATCTGCCTCGTTCCCGCCGTGCCCGCAGACCTCATCGCGCGACAACAGGGCGTCGTCGAGGCGGTCCGCGCCACGGGTGCGCTGGTGCACGCACACTATGAGATCGACGCGTGGCTGCCGCACTGCTCGGTCGCCCCACGCGCCCGGACCGAGCGGTTGCCCGTCGTCGCCACCACGGTCTACGGCATCCTCCCGCTCACCGCCCGGATCACCCGCGCTGCGCTCATCGACAGCGCAACCGGGCAGCTGTGGCCGCTGCCGAACGTGCCCTGACAGACAGAGGGGACCGCCCGAAGGATCGTACGATTGCCTGGTCGCTCTGCCCCGGCACGGCTGGTGCGGTGGGTGGCGGTTCGGAGGGTGTGATGGGTGAACGGCCGGCAGCGGGGCATCGCAGCGTGCCGCACACCGCGGACGTGCGGATCGAGTCGTGGGCGCCGGCGCGGGAACAGTGTGTGGTGGAGGCGGTCGCGGCGATGGTGGGCACCTTCGCCGAGGTGTCGGGCGCTGTGCCGACCGCGACTGCTCGTTTCCGGGCCGGGCCGGGATCGGATGCCGACCTGCTGGTCGCGGTGCTCGACGAGGTGATCTATCTGATCGACACCACGGGCCGGCTTCCGATCGCGGCGCAGGTGGAGGCCGGTGACGGTGCTCTGGACGTGCGGTTGTCGATGGTCAACGCCGGCCAGGTGGAGCTGGTGGGCGCGGTACCCAAGGGGGTCTCGCTGCACGAGCTGCGGTTCGGCCGCGAAGGGTCCGGCTGGTCGTGCTCGGTGACCATCGACGTGTAGGCCGCAACGAAGCGGGTAAGCCCTTCGGCCGGACCGCAGCGGGAGGTGCCGCGCACGGCGATGTTGCAGCCCGCCGTTTGTATCACCCCTTGACCACGCCGATCGGCACCAGCCGCGCGACCCGCTCGCACAGCCCGGCGCCCTGCGCGACGTCCACGACGGTGTCGATGTCCTTGTACGCCTCCGGCGTCTCCTCGGCCAGGCCGCGCAACGATGCCCCGCGCACCGCGATGCCCTCGGCCTGCAGCCGGTCGCGCAGCTCCTTGCCGTGCACCGTCTTGGCCGCCTGGTGGCGGCTGAGCGCACGGCCGGCGCCGTGGCAGGTCGAGGCGAACGCCGGCGCACCTGGCCGCCCGGTGAGCACGTAGGACGCGGTGCCCATGGTGCCGGGGATGAGCACCGGCTGCCCGGCGCCGCGCAGGTCGGCCGGTAGGTCCGGATGGCCCGGCGGCAGTGCCCGCGTGGCGCCCTTCCGGTGCACGCACAGCCGCCGCGGCACCCCGGCCACCTCGTGTGTCTCGATCTTGGCGAGGTTGTGCGAGATGTCGTACACCAGCGCCAGCTCCCGACCGGTGACCCTGCCGAACACGCCCCGGGCCGCCACGGCGAGCAGCTGCCGGTTGGCGCGCGCGTAGTTGGCCGCCGCGGCCATCGCCCCGAGATACGCCTGAGCCTCCGGCGACGAGACCGGCGCGCACGCCAGCTGCCGATCCGGGACCGTGATACCGAATCTGCGCATGGCGCGTTCCATGGCGCGCACGTGGTCGGTGCAGATCTGGTGTCCGAGCCCCCGGGACCCGCAGTGGATCATGACGCACACCTGGCCGGCCCGCAGCCCGAACGCCTCGGCCGCCGGCTCGTCGTAGATCCGGTCGACGACCTGGACCTCCAGGAAGTGGTTCCCTGACCCGAGGCTGCCCACCTGGCCCAGCCCGCGCTGCACCGCCCGCTCGCTGACCTGCCCGGGGTCGGCGTCGGCCACCGCGCCGCCGTCCTCGCAGCGTTCGAGGTCGCGCTGTACCCCGTGGCCCTCCCGCACCGCGTACCGGGCGCCGCCGGCCAGCACCTCCCGTAGTTGGCGGGCATCGCCGTGCAGCGGCCACACGGCGCCGCGGTCCATGCCGCGGGGAGTCGCCGCGGCGAGGCCATCCATCAGCGCCCGCAGCGACGGCCCGGTGAGCTCCTGGCGGTCGAGGTCGGCGGCGAGCAGCCGCACGCCGCAGGAGATGTCGAACCCGACACCGCCGGGGGAGACCACCCCGCCGGCGGCGACGTCAGTGGCGGCGACCCCGCCGATCGGGAACCCGTACCCCCAGTGCACGTCGGGCATGGCGTACGAGGCGCCCACCACCCCAGGCAGCGTGGCGACGTTGGCCACCTGCTCCAGAGACTTGTCCCCGGCGGGATCGGGCAGCAGCGCCCGCGAGGCGAACACCATTCCCGGTACCCGCATCTCGCCGTACGGGTCGATACGGAACCGGTAGTCGGACTCCCGCACCACCTTCACGCTCACCACCCCCTCGGCTCGCGTGTGTTCCAGATACCCGCTGCCACTCCCGGTTACACGGACACACCACGCGATATCAGGTCCGCGGCCCGCGTTCAACCGAGTTGCCGGTCGTCGGCGCCGATGTGGGCCTTCCAGCAACGCCGGTCAGTCGCAGCTCGAGGTGATTCGTCAGCGTCCGGCGGCGGGCTGGAGCAGGTCCGCGATCTGCCGCGCGTCGGGGTGGCCGAGTTGCTCGTAGCGTTCGTACGCCTCCCGCCACGCCTGTCGGGCGTGGTCGGGCCGGCCCGATTCGTGCAGCACGTGACCGAGTTCGGCAAGCGTCGCCGCCTCGTTGTAGAGGTCGCCAAGGGTTTGGTAGAAGCGGATGGCGTCGCGGTAGCAGCGGGTGGCTAGCTCATGGTCGCCGAGCTGGCGGTGTGCGTGGCCGAGCGTGTCCCAGGTGGCGGCGACCGCTGCGGGGTCGTCGACTTGCTGGAACATCGCCAGAGCCTGCTCGCAGTGGTCGATGGCGTCGGTGTGGCGCCCGAGGAGGGTGTGGAACCAGCCGATGGCGTTGTGCAGCCGGGCCAGGCCGGTGGTGTGGCGGGCGGTCTCCGCGATCGTGAGGGCCCGTTCGACGAGGGCGAGGCCGCGCTGCGCGTCGCCTTCGGCCTCCGCTCCCCAGGCCATATCTTCCAGGACGATGGTCTGTCCGTGGACGTCGCCGTTCGAGGTGAACAGGTCGAGCGCCTCTCGCAGCAACGGCGCGGCTTCGCCGTGCTGCCCGGACCTCGCGTAGCCCATGCCGATGCCGTGCAGCGAGCGGGCCAGTGCGCCGCGGTCGCCGAGGCGCCGGGCCGCGTCCGCGGCGAGCTGACCGGCGGCGCGCAGTGCCTGCCAGTGGCCCTGTCGCAGCAGGTACGGCGTCAGGGTCCACGCGAGCCGCCACGCGTGCTCGTCAAGACCGAGTGCTGATGCGCGGGCGGCGGTGGCGGCCAGCGACTCGTGTTCGGTGTGGAACCATGCGAGCGCGGCGTCGGCCTGATCCGGTGCCTCGGCCACGACACCGTGCCGCCGTGCGGTCAGTGTGATGGGCACTTGGAGCGGGTCGAGCAGGAGCGCGGCGGGGTGCGCGGTGTGCAGGTAGTGATCGGCCAGCCGGAGCATCGCCGCTCGGCGGTCTTCCGCGCTGTCGGTCGTTTGCGACTGCTCGGCGGCGTACGCCTTGAGCAGGTCATGAAGCGTGTACCTTCTGGCGGTGTGCTCGGTGACGAGATGCGCCGAGGCCAGCTCGGCCAGCAGCGAGCGGGTGTACGCCGCCGGCAGGCCGGCCAGGCTGGCCGCGGCCAGCTCCTGGATGTCGGCGCCCGGATGCGTTCCGAGTAGGCGGAGCAGCCGGGCGGCGTCCCGGCCGAGGGCCAGGTAGGACCAGGACAGTACCGCCCGCAGGTCGGTGACGGGATCGCCGCCGTCGAGGGCGTCGAGCACGGTGGACGCGTCACGCAGTTCGGCCGTGGCCTCTGCCAGCGGCAGGTGCCGGCGGGTGGTGATCCGGGCGGCCGCCACCGCCAGGGCCAGCGGAAGCCGGGCACAGCGGTTGACGATTTCGTCGATCAGGGGTTCCCCGGCGTGCAGCGGGCCGCCGATGCGGCTTGTGAGCAGGTTCCGGGACTGCTCGGCGGTCAGCAGATCCAGGGCCAGCGGGGTGGCACCTTCGATCGCGACCAGCGACCGCAACGGATCCCGGCTGGTCACCACGGTCAGGCAGCCCGGCGCGCCGGGCAGCAGCAGCCGCACCTGTTCCGCGTGGCGGGCGTTGTCCAGCACGATCAGCAGCCGTCGACCGGCGACCGTGCTGCGGTACACGGCGGCGCGTTCATCCTGGTCGGAGGGGATCTGCTGCGCCGGAACACCGAGCGCGTTGAGGAACGCGCGCAGCACCGCGGCTGGATCGAGCGCGGGTCCCGACGGGTCGAAGCCGCGCAGGTTGACATGGAGCTGCCCGTCCGGGAAACGCGCAGCGGCGGTGTGCCCCCACCGTACGGCCAGGGCGGTCTTGCCCACGCCGGCGGTGCCGGTGATCACCGCGATCGAGGTGCCCGGAGCGTCCCCTTCCGTGTCGCGCGCGAGCGCCTCGAGCTGGGCCAGCTCGGGTTCGCGTCCGACCAGGCCCGCCATCGCCGGCAGCTGCGCCGGAACGGGCGGGCGACGAGGAGCCGGGTGCCGCTCCAGCGCCGGGTCCTGCTGGAGGATCTGCCGCTCCAGCCCGCGCAACGCCGGCCCGGGGTCCAGGCCGAACTGTTCGGCGAGATGGTCGCGCAGCCGGTGGTAGACGGCGAGGCCCTCGGCGCCGCGACCGCACCGGTACAGTGCCAACATCAGCTGCCCGGCGAGTCGCTCGCGGGCCGGGTGCGCCGAGCAGGCATCGGCGAGCTCGTCCAGCAGACGGGTGTGCTGTCCGAGCCGCAGCCGGAGGTCGAAGCGGTCTTCCACAGCTCGGAGGCGGGCCTCGGTGAGGCCCGCGCCGAGCCGGTCGCGTACGTCGGGTTGTGCGGCGTCGGCCAGTGGGCTGGTGCCCTGCCATAGCGCGAGGGCCTGGTCCAGCAGGGTCAGGCGCCGCTGGTCCGAGGTTTCCGCGTCGGCCTCGCTGAGCAGCGCGCGGAAGCGCTGCGCGTCGACCGCCATCGGGTCGATCCGCAGCGCGTACCCCCCGGCGGCGCCGACGATCGCGGCGGCGTCGCTCACGGGCGCGAACGCGATGCGCAGCCTCGACGCGGAGACCCGCACCGCGTGCCGGGCGGTGCGGGGAGGCGCCGCCGGCCACATCAGGTCGACGATCCGATCGACGGGAACGTGCCGGTTCGCCTCCAGGGCCAGGATCGCCAGCAGCAGCCGCTGCTGGCGAGGCCCGAGGTGTAGCGGGCCCTGTGGTGTGTGCGCCGACACGGCACCGAGGAGACACACCCGCACCGGTACGAGCGGTGGCTCGGTGGGCTGCGAACGCATGATCACCCGTTCCGCATCGTGAGGCTGGCTGCCGCCATCCGACGCTAGCTCGCCCTCGCAACCCGGACGCCGGCCGTCGCGAGGTTGCTCCGAGCACGCCGCACTGGTTGTGGCCGCACGGCCCGTGCTCGCGGTGATGGTGGTGGCTCCGGTCACGCCGTTGTTGGGCGTGCCGGCAGGTCGGTCGCGGCTTTGAACGGACGCTGATGTTGTTCTGAACCCGTCCGCCGATCCTTGATCGGAACGGCCCGGACCGGGCCGGTTCGCCTGGCCCGCACTTCGCGGGCCAGGTCTCGTGATCGGAGGACGAGCATGCGCGTACCCGCAAGGGCAAAGCGCTTGGCACATTGGACACTGCTGATCGCACTCCTGGGGGCCGCCCTTGCCGGCTGCGGGGCGGGAGCGGAGGACACACCCGGCGCCCAGCCGCCGGCCGTCCTGCCCGCGACCGGGCAGAACGCGGCCAACAGCACCTACCCAGACACTGAGGAAGGCGCCAAAGCGCTGCTGGAGGCGCTGCGGGCAGGCAACGACCTCACGCTCGTGCAGCACTTGGAGCCGACGACTGAGGACTACCAGGCCGTGTTCGAGGGTGACCTCGCGGCCAAGGCCGAGCGGTACTACAAGGCGAAGCTGTGGAACGGCAGCGAGGTCAAGGTCGCCGGGAAACCGGGACAGACCGAACTGAAGGTCTTCATGGCCACAACCGAGGAGATCCGGGCCTGGTCACCGGCCGTCGCGGCGAATTTTCCCGGCGGCTACCAGCAGATCGGCCCGCACCTGAAGCCGGGCCTCACGGTGTACCGGTGGAAGTACACCGAGCCGGGCGACGACCTCGGGCTCGCCTTCGAGGGACTGGTCAACGTCAACGGGCACTGGGTCTGGGTCCCCAAGGTGTGGCAGGTCCTGGAGGCCTGACGCACCGGCAGTCCACGGCACGGCGGCCACCCGGCTCACCGGGTGGCGCTGGTCTGGACAGCGGCGCACGGGTGGGCGCTCGCTGAGAGTCGGTAACCTTTCGTCACCGGGGCGCAGAGAGGGACATGGACGCCGTCAACGGCTTCGACCCCGTAGATAGAGCCGACACCGGTCCCGGGACCCAGTCCTCCACCACTACCGTCTCCCGCGTACACGTTCACGCGTCGGCGATGGTGAACACGCCGATGTCGTCGGCGCTGGTGCCCTGGGCCGGGACGGACTGGTTGATGGAGGCCTCGACGCCGACCCAGCCGTGGAACACGCCATCGCTGTCGACGATCTCCAGCATCGGCTTGACGTGGGAATTGCCGGTGTAGCACGTCTCGCCGCGGGCGTCGGCGAGCACGGTGCGCCAATGCCAGATCGTGTCCCGCCGGTCGGTCGCGGTGGTGTTGGGCCGGGACAGGTAGTACTGCGTGCCGCTGGTGACGCCGCCGAGACAGCGGCCGCCGGCACACGGCGTCCAGTCGCGGTTCCAGAACGGGCTGCCGTCGCCGTGGTCGACGTACGGCGTGCCGTTGTCGGTCTTCCACAGATAGTAGTCATGGATCAGCCGGCTGGTGTCCACCATGGACAGTTGCTGGGTCGACGCGCGGGTGGTCCAAGCGGCGTTGCTGCCGTAGCCGAAGCCGACGGTGGCGCCGAACGAGTTGTCCACAAAGGACAGCTTGGCCAACTTTCCCGGCGCGGGCTGGCTGATCGTCCACTCCTCCCAGCCGGTGGTCCCGTCCCAGGTAACCCGCAGCAGGGAGCCGGTGGCCGTGTACGTGCCGTGCAGGGTGTTCGGGGCGCCGGCGGACTGGAAGCCGTTGGCGGTCCGGACCGTGCAGTTGCGGGCAACGCAGCCGGACGCCGACACGCCGGTGGAGCTGCGGGTGACGCGTTCTCGCTGGGTCCAGTGCCAGTGCGCCTCGCTCACCTGGCCGGTGTCGTCGAACTCGTACGTGCCCAGCCGTACCCAGTTGGTCCGCTCGCTCGCGGAGACCTCGCCGATCGCGACGACGAACCGGTGCAGGCCGGCCGGCGCCCCGGCCGTTGGCAGAGCCGACGCGGGCCGAGCCGTCGCGGGCAGGGCGGCCGTCGCCACGGCGGTGGCGGTGGAAAGCAGGAGTCGCCATTTCATGCGGCCACTCAAGCAGGCCGTGCTATGCGGACTGGTACGCATACCCAGCTGTAAAGGCGACCGTAAAGCAGGACCGGGCAGCATGAGCCGATGCGGAAGACACGAATCCTGGTGGGAGCCGGTGTGGCGGCGGTCTGCGGTGCGCTGCTCGCAGCGGCGCCGGCGCAGGCCGACAGCACGGCGTGCACGCCGTCGGGCTGCGCGGGGAAGGCCGAGTTCGTCTCGTACGGCGAGCACCTGTGGGTGTACGACATGCTCGCCGACGGTCACTCCGCGGTGGCCCGCTACTGGCTGCAGGGCGGCACCGGGCCGTTCTCGGTGTGGAGCTCGGGAGGCACGGGCACTGCGGTGGACGCCGACCTCGATCTCGCCGAGGGCAGCTGGATCTACTACCAGGTCTGTCTCGGCGAGGCCGCCACCCGGACCATCATCGCCGGCAGCTGCAACGCCGGCGTCACCGACTACGCGTGAGGGCGCTGACCGATGCGAGGTTCAGAGCACAACATCAGCCGGCGGACGTTCGTGCTCGGCGGTGCCGCGGCGCTGGCCGTGGCGAGGTTCCCCGCGCCGGCCGCGACGACCGTCCGCTATCCGTTCACGCTCGGCGTCGCCTCCGGTGATCCGGCCCCGGACGGCTTCGTGCTGTGGACGCGACTGGCCCCGGCACCGCTGAACACCGACGGGCTCGGCGGGATGCCGGCCGAGCCGTTCGAGGTGACCTGGCAGGTGGCCACCGACCAGGGGATGACCGACATCGTGGCCACCGGGACGGCCGCCGCGGTACCGCAGAGCGCACACAGCGTCCACGCCGAGCCCGCCGGGCTGCAGCCGGGCACGGAGTACTACTACCGGTTCGTGCTCGGCGAGCACGTGTCGCCGGTGGGCCGCACCCGTACTGCCCCCGCCGCCGGGACGCTGCCGGCGCAGCTGCGGTTCGCCTTCGCCTCCTGCGCGCACTTCGAACAGGGCTGGTTCCACGCGTACCGCTACCTTGCCCAGGAACGGCCGGACCTGATCCTGTTCCTGGGCGACTACATCTACGAGAAGGTGTCCAGCGCCGCGACCGACGTGCGCGGCTTCGTCGTCACCGGCGAAGTGCAGACGCTCGCGCAGTACCGGCAGCGGTACGCGCAACAACGCACCGATCCCGACCTGCAGGCGGCCCATGCGGCAGCGCCCTGGGTGGTGGTCTTCGACGACCATGAGGTGAAGAACAACTGGGCCGGCGCGGGAACCTCCGACCCGTCCGTGGCCCGGCGGTCGGCGGCGTTCCAGGCGTACTACGAGAACATGCCGGTGCGGTCGACGGCGCTGCCCAGCGGACCCGCCATGCCGCTGTACCGGCAGCTCGACTGGGGCACCCTCGCCCGGTTCCACATGCTCGACACCCGGCAGTTCCGCACCGCCCAGGCCGCGACCGGCGACTGCGCGGCGATCCGCAGCACCGGCCGCACGCTGACCGGCGCGGTACAGGAGCAGTGGCTGCTCGACGCGTTCACCGATCACACCCCGCGCTGGGACCTGCTGGGCCAGCAGGTGATGTTCGCGCAGACCGACACCGACGGCGCGCCGTCGACGTGCGACGTCAACACCGATGCCTGGGACGGCTACACCGCGCAGCGGAGACGCATCACGCAGGGCTGGGTCGACCGCGGGGTGCGCAATCCGGTCGTGCTCACCGGCGACGTGCACCGGCACTGGGCGGCGAACCTCAAGATCGACTACTGGGACACCGCGGCCGCGCCGGTCGGGACGGAGCTCGTGACGACCTCGATCTCGTCGATCAACACGAGTGCCGACCCGTCGGCCGCCTTCCTGGCGAAGAACCCGCACGTGCGGTACATCGCGAACAAGCGCGGCTACGTGCGAGCGGTGCTCACGCCCGAGCAGCTGACGGCGGAGTTCGTGACCGTCTCCTCCGCGCTGGAGCACGACCCGTCGAACGTGACCGCCTCGGTCGCGAAGCGGTTCGTCATTCTGGACGGGCAGCCGATGTTGCAGGATGCGTGAGCCAACTCCCGGGCGTAGAGCAGCACGAGCGCGTCGAGGCGGTACCGCTGCGGTCCCTCCGAATCCACCAGGTGCGCGTCGACGAGCTCGTCGAGTGGCCCCCGCGGGACCGGCGTCTCGGGGACGCCGCGGCCGAGCATGCGGAACAGCTCGCGGGCCGGCGCTGACCGGCCCAGGTAGGCCGCCCGGAGGCTGGCGCGGACCGCCACGTCGCCCGCGGTCAGCAGGTCCAGCCGGGTGCACCCGCACTCCAGCGCGGCGGCCAGGTCGGTCATCGTCCAGTGCGGGCGGCTGGCCAGCCGGGCCGCGGCGACGCGCAGCGCGAGCGGCAGGCCGCCGCACAGCCGCACGACCCGGGCCGCGGCGGCGTCCGGCGGCGCACCCGCCGCTCGACACAACAGCTCGAGCGCCGGTGCCGCGGCGAGCGCGTCCACCTCCACCGCCCGCGCCGGGTCCAGGCCGGGCAGCCACGAGTGGCTCGCGATCAGGACGGCCGTCCCCGCCGCACCGGGCAGGGCGGCGCGGACCTGACGCTCGTCGGCCACGTCGTCGAGCACGACGAGCATCCGCCGGTCGGCGATCAGCTGCCGGTAGTGCGCGGCGCCGTCGGCGCCGAGCGTGCGCAGCAGCGGGTCGAGCGACCCGCCGGTGGCGCGGAGGTTCACGTAGAACTGCCCGTCCGGGAACCGTTCGCGGACCTGGTGCGCCACCTGCAGGGCGACGCTGCTGGTGCCCGCGCCCGGGCGCCCGGTGACGACCACGGCCGCCGGGCCGTCCGGAGCCTCGAGCAGCGCGCGGATCCGGCGCACCTGCGCGTCCCGGCCGGTCAGGCCGGCGGTGGCCCGCGGCAGCTGGCACGGCGCGGTCACGGTTACCGGCGCCGGGGTGACCGGAGCGCCGGCCCGTTCGCCCCGCAGGATCGCCAGCTCAGTGGCGCGCAGGTGGCCGGCCGGCTCGATGCCGAGCTCCCGGACGCTGAGCCGGCGGCCCTCCCGGCAGGCGGCGAGCGCGTCGGCGGTCCGGCCGCACCGCTGCAGGGCGAGCGCCAGCCGGACCCGCAACCCCTCGTGCAGCGGGTCGGCGTCGACGAGGCCGGTCAGCTCAGGGACGAGCTGGGCGTGCCGGCCGAGGCCGAGGTCGAGGTCGAGCCGGCGCTGGAGCACGGTGCTGCGTAACTCACCGAGGCGCCGGGCCTCGCCGTGGACGAACCGGCCGGTCAGGCCGTCCAGTGCGGGGCCCCGCCACAGCGCCAGGGCCTTGCCCAGCGTGCGGCTGGCGTCCTCGGGTGCGTCCTGGCGCCCGGCCTCCGCGACCTGATCGGCGAACAGCGTGAGGTCGACCGTCGCCGGCGGCACGCAGAGCCGGTATCCGTTCGGCGTCGTCTCGACGACCCGGCCGGCGTCGCCGGCCAGCACGAGCAGTCGGCGCAGCATCGACATGTACACGTGGATCTGCTTGCGGGCGGTGGCCGGCGGCGCGGCGTCCCACAGGCATTCCAGCAGGTGTTCGACGGTCACGACCTGTCCCGCCCGCAGCGCCAGCACGGCGAGCAGCGCGCGTTGTTTGCGCCGGTCCAGCTTGACCGGCCGGCCGCCGGCGGCGAGTGTCACCGGCCCGAGCACCCCGATCTCGACCGTCATGAGACCAGCGCCTGCCAGGTCGCCGCGTCGACGACGCCGTCGGCGGGCAGGCCGCGGCCGGACTGGAACGCGGCGACGGCGGCGGCGGTCGCCGGGCCGAACACGCCGTCGACGGCCAGCGTCGCGCCGTGGGCGGCGAGCTCGGCCTGGGCCGCGCGCACCGCCGGGCCGGTGCCGCCCTGACGGACGGTCACCACCAGGCGCTGCCAGGTGTCGGGGCCGACGACGCCGTCCGCGGTCAGGCCGGCGGCGGATTGGAACGCGACGACCACGGCCCGGGTACCGGCGCCGAACACCCCGTCGACGGCCAGGCTCGTGCCGTGCTCGTTGAGCAGGTACTGCACCGTGGTCACCACGCGGCCGGTCTGGTTCTGCTGCACGTACGGCCAGCTGGGCGGGGGCGGCGGCGGGGTGTAGTCGCCGAGCGCGAAGGCCCGCAGGTCGGCCGGGCCCCCGTTGAACACGTCCTGGTCGCCGGGGAAGGTGCCGGCGCCGTGGTTCTGCCAGAAGGTGTACGTGCTCCAGCCGTTGGGAAGGGACAGCGGCGAGGCCGCCGGGCGGGCGATCCACAGCGGGTCGTCCACGGCGAACGTATCCGTGTTGCCGGTGCAGGTGTTCCACCAGTCGGTCGTGGTGTAGATGACCGGCGACCGGCCGGTGCGGGACCGGTACCGCGCCGTGAACGACGCGATCCAGCCGATCATCGCCGTCCGGCCGAGGCCGTAGCAGGTTCCGCCGGAGCCCGGGTTGTACTCGATGTCCAGTGCGCCCGGCAGGGTCCGGCCGTCGGCGGTCCAGCCGCCGCCGTGGTCGACGAAGAAGTCGGCCTGCGCGCTGCCGCTGGAGGCGTCAGGGTGGGCAAAGTGGTACGCACCGCGGATCAGCCCGGCCGACGCCGCGCCGTTGTACTGCTGCCCGAAGTACCCGTTGACATGACCGGTGCTCTCGGTGGCCTTGATGTAGGCGAAGGACGCGCCACCGGCCGCGACCGCCGGCCAGTCGACGTTGCCCTGGTAGCCGCTGACGTCGAGGCCGCGCAGGCTGGTGGTCGCGGCGGCGGCGCCGGTTGGCTCCCAGAGCAGGCCGCCGAGCAGGGCGCAGAGTGTGGCGGCGGTGAGCGCGGTGCGGAACACGTCTCCCCCGATCAGAAGTGCACGAGGCCGTAGAACACGGACCCGGACAGTGGATAGCTCTTGTCGAACACGCCGTACTGGCCCGGGTTGCCCGGGTTCGTGGTGTTGCCGGAGATCACGTAGACCGTGGAGCCGCTGACGTGGTCCACCACGCCGATGTGGTACCGGTTGTTCGCGCTGCCGAAGATGATCAGGTAGCCCGGCTGGGCGAGGCCGAGCCGGCTTGTGCCGTACCACTTGTCGTGTGCGGTGGCCCAGTCGTAGACCGAGGGCACATAGGTCATCTTCGGGATGTCGATCCCGGCCGTCCGCCACACCCAGGTGGCGAACGACGCGCACCACTCGTTGCAGATGCTGTACTCCTTGCCCGGCACGCAGCGGTTCGCGTTGGCGACGGTGCCGATCTCGTTCTTGGCGATCTGCACCACTGCCGCTCCGGTGCCCGACGGGCTGTGGCAGTCGGGGACGACCCGCTCGATCCCCATCGCGGCCATCGTGACCGGTCCGGCGATGCCGTCGACCTCGAGGCCGTGCGCGGTCTGGAACGCCTTCACGGCGTCGCGCGTCGCGGGGGCGTAGTCACCGTCGGCCGGGACACCGGCGGCCGTCTGTACCCGGCCGACCACGGTCCGGAGCCGGCCGAGCGTCTCGTCGCCGATCAGACCGTCCACCGTGAGGCACTGATCGCTCTGGAACGCCGATGTCGCCGCCCGGGTCTGCGGGCCGGCGAGCCCGTCGACCTCGCCCGCGTTGTACGCCAGCCCGTTCAGGTCGGTCTGGGCCAGCTTGATGTCGGCCGCGCTCGCCGTCGTCGCGGCCGAGGCGACCCCGGGCAGGAACAGGATGGCCGCCAGCAATGCGAGGGTGACCAGCGCAGAAGTCCGTCTCATGAGCACTGGTTGTACCGGCCGGACGTTGTCCGGTGTCGATGGATGGACACCGGACAACAATCCTGCGGATAATGGCGCGATGCCTCGGACCGAGCGGCCGCTGGACGATGGTGACGACGCGCTGACAGCGTTCGCAGCCGAGCTGCGCATGCTCCGCAAGAAGGCCGGCAACCCGCCCTACCGCAAGCTCGCCCAGCTCGCGCACTACTCGAGCTCGACCCTGGCCGACGCCGCCGCCGGGCACCGGCTGCCGAGCCTCAACGTCACCCAGGCGTACGTGCGGGCCTGCGGCGCCGATCCGGCCGAGTGGGAACAGCGGTGGCACGCCGTCGCCGCGGACCTGGCGGAGGTGGCCGGGGCGGCCGATCCCGGCGCGGACCCGCCGGACACCGGCTGCCCGTACGTCGGCCTGGTCGCGTTCCAGGCCGTCGACGCGGACCGGTTCTTCGGCCGGGAGCGGCTCACCGCGCAGCTGGTCGAGCGGGTCCGCGTACACCGGCTGGTCGTGGTGTTCGGTGCGTCCGGCTCCGGCAAGTCGTCGCTGCTGCGGGCCGGGCTGCTGCCCCGGATGCCGGCGGCGGTGCTGTTCACGCCGGGGCCGCGGCCGCTGCAGGAGTGCGCCGCGCAGCTGGCGGCGGCGGGCGGCGGCTCGGCCCTGACGGTCCACCGCGACCTGGCCGCGAGCCCGGAGGCGCTGCACCTCGCGGTGCTGCAGGCGCTGGCCTCCGTACCGGCCGGCGCCGAGCTGCTGATCCTGGTGGATCAGTTCGAAGAGGTCTTCACCCAGTGCGAGGACGAGGGGGAGCGCGAGCGGCTCATCGCCGCCCTGGTGTACGCCGCCGAGGCACCCAACAGCCGCTGCCGGGTGGTGCTCGGCGTGCGGGCCGACTTCTACCCGCACTGCCTGCGCCGCCTCGAGCTGGCGACCGCGCTGGGCGAGGCGCACTTCCCGGTCCCCCCGATGACCACCGAGGAGCTGCGCCGCGCGGTCAGCCAGCCGGCCGTCGACGCCGGCTGCACGATCGAGGGCGCGCTGGTGGCGAGGATCATCGCCGAAGCCACCGGCCGGCCCGGCGTGCTGCCGCTGGTCTCGCACGCCCTGCGGGAGACGTGGCTGCGCCGGCGCGGCAACGCGCTGACGCTTACCGGGTACGAGGCCTCGGGCGGACTGCGCCACGCCCTCGCGCGCACCGCGGACACCGTGTACACCGGTCTGGGCCCCGAGCGGCAGCGCCTGGCCCGCAGCGTCTTCCGGCAGCTCGTGGCGGTCGGCGAGGGCACCGACGACACCAAGCGCCCGGTCGAGCGGGATCGGCTCAGCGCGTCGACGGCGCCGGTGCTGGAGGCGCTGGCCGCCGCGCGGCTGGTGACGCTGGACATCCACACCGTCGAGCTGGCCCACGAGGCGTTGCTGCAGGCCTGGCCCCGGTTTCGCGCCTGGATCGACGAGGACCGGGCGGGCCTGCTGATGCAGCAACAGCTCTCCGACGCGGCCGCGCAGTGGCAACGCGACAAGCGTGATCCGGCGCAGCTCTACCGGGGTACGCGGCTGGCCGCCGCGATCGACTGGGCCTCGCACCACGCGGAGGACGTGCGCGGCAGCGCGACAATCACGCAGTTCCTGTCGGCGTCGAACCGCCACGCGAACCGGGTGGCCCGGTTGCGCATGGCGGCGTTCGCCGCGCTCTGCGTCCTGGTCGTGCTGGCCGCCGGCGGTGCGGCCGTCGCGGTACGGCAACGCGCCGACGCGCGGGCCGCCCTCGTCCGCGCCGTCGCCGCGCAGACGGCTTCGGAGGCGCAGCAGGTCCGCGGCACCGATGTCTCGCTCGCCGCGCAGCTCAGCCTCGCCTCGTACCGGCTCCGGCCGACCCCGCGAACCTACGCCGACCTGATCAGCACCGAGAACACGCCGCTGTCCACCGAACTGACCGGTCACACCGGCGCCGTGTACAACGTGGCCTTCAGCGGGGACGGGGGGACCCTTGCCTCGGCCGGCCGTGACGGCACCGTGCGGCTGTGGAACATGACCGGCACCGGGCCGCGGATGCTCGGCGCTGCGCTGGCGACCGGCACCGGCTACGTCTACTGGGTCGCGTTCAGCCCCGACCGGCACACGCTCGCGACCGCCGGGCGGGACGGGACCGTGCGGCTGTGGAACATGACCGACCCGGCGCACCCCGTCCCGTGGGGACCGCCCCTGCGGGGCCACACCAGCTACGTCTTCTCGGTCGCCTTCAGCGCCGACGGCACCACGCTGGTCAGCGCGGGGTACGACCATCGGCTCATCCTGTGGAACGTGGCCGACCCGGCCCATGCCACGGCCTGGGGACCGCCCATCGACGCCGGCTCCGCCGCGATCGCCTCCGCGACGTTCAGCCCGGACGGGCGCACCGTGGCCAGCGCCGGCCACGACCACACGATCCGGCTGTGGAACGTGACCGACCCGGCCCGGCCGGCTCCGCTGGGCGCGCCCGTCGCCGGGCACACCGACACCGTCTACGCCGTCGCGTTCAGCCCGGACGGGCACACGCTGGCCAGCGTCGGCGACCGGACCGTCCGGCTGTGGGACCTCGCCGACCCCGCCCGGCCGGTCGCGCTCGGCCAGCCGCTGGCCGGGCACACCGACACCATCTACGCGATCGCGTTCAGCCCCGACGGGCGTACGCTCGCCACCGCCGGCGCCGATCAGGGGATCCGCCTGTGGGACGTCGCCGATCCGGCCCGGCCGGTCGCGCTCGGCCGGCCGCTCGCCGGGCACACCGGCTACGTGTACTGGCTAGCGTTCCGCCCGGACGGCACCGCGCTGGCCACCGCGTCGGGCGACGGCACCGTGCGCCTGTGGGACCTGCCACCGACCGTCCGCACCGACCACACCAACTACGTCAACACCGTCGCGTTCCGGCCCACCGACGGGGCGGTATTGGCGAGCGGCGGTTCCGACGGCACGGTGCGCCTGTGGGGCGTCGACGGCGCCGGACACCCGGCCCGGCTGGGCCCGCCACTGGCCGGGCACGCCGCCGCGGTGGTCAGCGTGGCGTTCAGCCGGGACGGCCGGACCCTCGCCACCAGCGCCCGCGACCACACCGTGCGGCTGTGGAACGTGACCGACCCGGCCCACCCGGCGCCGGCCGGCGCGCCATTGCCGGCCAAGGCCACGGTCGGTTGGCTGCGGTTCAGCCCCGGCAAGGACATCCTCGCCGCGGCCGTGGCCGACGGGACGATCCAGCTGTGGGACGTCGCCGACCCGGCCGTACCACGCCTCGCCGGGCAGGTCGCCGGCCGGCCGGACACCGCCTACCGCCTCGCGTTCAGCCCCGACGGCGGCACCCTCGCCAGCGGCGGCACCGACGACACGCTGCAGCTGTGGAACGTGGCCGACCCGGCGCGGCCGGTCGCCTGGGCGCCGCCCCGCACCACCACGGCGGGCGGCGTGGTCGGCGTGGCGTTCAGCCCGGACGGGCACACCGTCGCCACCGCGAACCAGGACCACACGCTGCGGCTGTGGAACGTGACCGACCCGGCCGACCCGACGCCGATCGGCGAGCCGCTGACCGGCCACACCGGCATCGTGTACTCGGTCGGCTTCACCCCGGACGGCGCGACCCTGGTCAGCAGCAGCGACGACGGCACCATCCGGCTGTGGGACGTGACCGACCCGGCGCACCCCGCCGAGGTCGGTCCGCTCGCCGGTCATACCGCCGCCGTCGACACCGTCGCGGTCAGCCCGAGCCGGGCCGTCCTGGCCAGCGCGAGCGACGACCACACGATGATGCTGTGGGACCTCGACGTAGACCACGCGATCGCGCGGATCTGCGCCGTCACCGGCGGCGCCCTCGACGCGCAGCGCTGGCGGCGGTACATCCCGGAGATGGCGTACCGCAGGCCCTGCTGACGCGGGACCGGCGAGCGTACCCGTTCGCTAACCGGTGTGTGAACCACCACGGCGCAGTCTGGCCCGGACCGTCCTCGTTCGCGCGGCCCAGGGAGCGTCCATGCGTATGTTCCAGAGCTTCGCCCGCCCCTCGCCGGTGTGGGCCATGTGCCTTTCCCTCGTGGCCGGGCTGCTGGCGGCTACCCCCGACCCGGCGGCCGCCGAGGCCGTGCGATATCAGCCGGCCGTGCCGCCGGGCACCCTGAGCGCATCCGTCCCTGGCCGCGGCGCACCGGCGGCGGTGCAGCGGGTCGATCCGGACGTCCCGGCGCCGGCCCTGGCGGCGCCGGCATATCCGCCGGCGGCCTCGGCGACGGTGCAGATCCCGGCGCCCGGCAGCGCCCAGGCCGTCCGGCTCGGCGCCCTGCCGCTGTCGGTGGCGCAGCCCGGCGCCGCGGGCGGCACCTCGGCCAGCGCGGCGTGGGCCGCGTCGGCGAACGTCCCGGCGAAGGTGACGGCGGAGGGCCTCGACCACCAAGCGGCGACGAAACTGGGTGGTGCGGGCGTTGCGACGGCGTTCGTGCTGCGGCGGGCCGACGGTCAGACGGCCGCCGGACCGGTGCGGCTGACCGTGGACTACTCGCGGTTCGCCCAGGCCGCCGGGGGCGACTACGCCGGCCGGCTGCAGCTGGTGACGCTGCCGGCCGGCTGCGCCACGGCCCCGGACGGACCGGGATGCGCCGACGGGACGCCCGTGCTCGCCGACAATGACCTCACCACCCGCACGCTCGCCGCGACGGTGGACGTGTCCGGTACCGGCGCGACGTACGCGGTGCTGTCGACGTCGTCCGGCTCCTCCGGCGACTACCGGGCCACGGATCTCAACGTCGCGCAGAAGTGGACGGCGGGACAGTCCGGCGGCGGCTTCGACTACACGTATCCGATCGCGCTGCCCGAACCGCCCTACGGCGACGCGCCGGACCTGGCGCTGTCCTATGACTCCAGCGGCGTCGACGGGCGCACCACCAGTACCAACAACCAGGCCTCCTGGGTCGGCCAGGGCTGGAACATCGACCTTCCGTTCATCGAGCGCAGATACAAGGCGTGCGCGGAGGACGGGAACCCGTCGTGGGGCGATCTGTGCTGGTCGTCGCCGTATTCGGGCGACCCGGCCGGCGCCGCGTACACGATCTCGATCGGCGGGCACAGCAGTGAACTGCTGAAGGCGGCCGACGGCAGCTACCGGATGAAGGACGACCAGGCGTACCGCATCGATCACCACACGGGCGGCCCCAACGGGGACAACGACGGCGAGTACTGGACCGTGTCCACATTGGACGGCACGCAGTACTACCTGGGATACGGGCAGGATCAACGCAAGTCGACGGCGGCCCCGACGAACTCCAACTGGACGGTGCCGGTGGTCAGCGACGACTCCGGCGAGCCGTGCCACCAGTCGAATCTGGCCTCCTGCCAGCAGACCTACCGCTGGAACGTGGACGAGGTCCACAGCCCGAACGAGACGTACCAGGTGTACTACTACGAGACGGAGACCAACACCTACCGCCGCGCGTCGTCGGGCAACGACCTGTCCTACATCCGGGGCGGGTACCTGTCGAAGATCGAGTACGGGAAAGTGTGGGCGGCCGACGCCCCGGCCCCGGCGTACGTGTCGTTCACCCACTACAACCGCTGCACCCAGCGGGTGGCGGTGGTGGACCCGGACACCACCCCGGAACCGACCTGCCCGACGATCGCCAGTTCGCCGTCGTCATACCCCGACGTGCCGACCGATCTGATCTGTTCCAGCGGCTGCGGCAAGCACTCGCCGACCTTCTTCATCAGCGACATGCTGGACTCGATCCACGCTTTCGTGCGCAACACCGCAGGCGGCTACGACGAGGTGACGAAGTGGCAGCTGAAGCACTCCTACCCGGCGACCGGCGACGGCTCGGATCCGCAGCTGTGGCTGGACTACGTGCGCCGGATCGGCTACCGCGGCGGCACGATCCGGGAGGCGGTGACCGCGTTCGACGGGACGAACCTCGACAACCGCGTCGACTACAACACGTCCCTGGGCGTGCGGCCGCTGTCGATGCGCCGGGTGACCGCCGTCCACAACACCTACGGCGGTGAGACCAACATCCAGTACGGGCACCAGAACGCCTGCTTCACCGGGGGCACCGGCGCGTCGGGCTGGAGCGCCTGGTACGCCAAGAAGAACGGCCACTGGGACACCAACACCGACGAATGCTATCCGGAGTACTTCAAGCCGGACGGCGCCGCCTCCGGCTGGGGCATCTTCCACAAGTACGTGGTGCGGTCGGTCACCGACGTCGACCACGTCGGCGGCCAGCCCAGCCGGGTGTCCGCGTACACCTACCTGGGCGGCGCGGCCTGGCACCACGACGACGCCCTGCTGAGCGCCGACGACCAGCAGTCGTGGGGCGACTGGCGCGGTTACGGCGCGGTCCAGACCGTCGAGGGCAGCGGCGCCAGCACCGAGCGCACGGTCACCACGAACACCTATTTCCGCGGCATGGACCAGGACCTCAAGGTCGACGGCACGAAGAAGAGCGTGTCGCTGACCGACTACGACAAACACCCCTGGCCCGACTCGCACTTCCTGCAGGGCCTGGCATTGCAGGAACAGCGGTACCGGCTCAACGCCGACTCGTCGCTCACCGAGCTGGCGTCGCAGCGCTGGACCTACTGGGACTCGGGCATCACGGCCAACGGGCCGGGCCTGCACAATGCGCACATCATCCGCCCGGCCACCCATCTCACCAGGGACCTGCTGGACGGCGGCACCTGGCGGGCGACCGAGACCGACGACGTCTACGACACGTACGGGCTGGTCTCCTCCGAGATCGACAAGGGCGACACAGCAGTCGCGGCCGACGACACCTGCACCACGACCAGCTACGCGCGCAACACCGCCGACTGGCGGTGGATGATCGACTATCCGGAGACCGTCGAGGCGCACCAGGGCCCCTGCACCGGGCCGGTGATCGGCCGGACGGTCGCCCTCTACGACGGAGCGACGTCGACCGACGACACGGTGAACCAGCCGATCGACGGCAACCGCACCGAGGTGCGCTCCTACCTCGACGACGGCACGTACAGCTCGGTCGCCAAGACCTACGACGAGCAGGGCCGGGTGCTTACCGAAACCGACCCGCTGCACCACATCACGACCACCGTGTACGACCCGGCGACCGGATTCCCGACCAACGGCGTCACCGTCACCGACCCGCTCGGACACCGCACCACGACGTGGACCAGCCCCGCCTTCGGGGACGCGACGAAGGTCGCCGACGCCAACGGGCACGACGCCAACGGCCAGCTGAACGGCAAGGCCACCGAGCGGGACTACGACGCGCTCGGCCGGATCACCGCGATCTACCTCGCGAGCGAGCCGCGCTCGGGCGGGACACCGTCGTACACCTTCAGCTACGCCACGCCGGCCACCGGGATCGGCTCGCCCACCGGGCCGACCGTCATCACGTCCCGGCAGCTGCAGTCCGGCACCGGCGCCAACGCCGTCTGGCTGAGCAGCTACGAGTACGACGACGGCTTCGCCGAGCCGGTGGAGACCCAGGTGCCGTCGCCGCAGTCCGGCGGCCGGGAGGTCACCGTCACGCGGTACGACAGCCGGGGCCTGACGGCACTGAGCTCACAGCGGTTCTACAACGCCGGCGCGCCCGGCTCGGGCCTGCTCAACCCGGCCGCCGCGGCGATCCCCAACGCCACGACGACCAGCTACGACGCGCTGGAGCAGAAGACCGTGGTGGCGGCGACATCGACCGGCAGCGAGCTGTGGCGCACGACGAGCACCGACCACGGCGACCACACCGTCACCGTGCCGCCGACCGGCGGCCAGGTCGTCACCTGGACGGACGCCTTCGACAAGACCACCAAGACGCAGGACTACCTGGACGCCACGAACCACCAGGACACCACGTACACCTACACGGCCGACCACCGCGACCTGGCCAGTGTCACCGATCCCAACGGCAACGTCACCAGCTACACCTACGACTGGCTGGGGCACAAGCTGACCGACAGCGACCCGGACAGCGGCGCGGCCACCTCGACCTACGACCTGGCCGGCAACGTCACGTCGACCACCGACGCCAAGGGACAGAAGATCTCGACCGGCTACGACGCGCTCAACCGGGTGACGTCGACCTGGAGCGGCGACATCACCAGCGGCACCCGGCTGACCGCCCTGACCTACGACTCCGTGCCCGGGGCGATCGGCCAACCCGCGAGTTCCACCACGTACGCCGACGGCCAGACCTATACCGACGCGGTCACCGGATACGACGCGCGGTACCGCGTGACGGGCCGCCGGTACACCATCCCGGTCGCCGAGACCGGGCTGAGCGACAGTTACGACTTCGGCTACGGCTACGACTCGGCCGACCACCAGACGTCCATCACCTACCCCGCCGCGGGCGGGCTGCCGCAGGAGACCGTCACCGAGAACTACACCGGCCTCGGCCTGCCCAACGTGCTGGCCGGCGCCGACACCTACGTGGCCGGCACCACGTTCTCCGGCGACGGCAAGCTCACCGGGCGCCTGTACAGTCCGACGCTGCAGCGGCAGTACGGCTTCGACCCCGTCACCGACCGGCTGTCCACCATCAAGACCCTGGTCAACGGCGCCACCGTCCAGGACGACGGGTACACGTACAACGCGGGCGGCGACGTCACGTCCACGGTGGACCGCATCGCCGGCCAGACGCAGTGCTTCGGCTACGACGGCCGGCAGCGCCTGACCAGTGCCTACACGAACAGCACGGGCTGCGCCCAGCCGGCCGACGCCAGTGGGCCGGTGCCCTACAACCTCGGTTACAGCTATGACGGCGCCGGCAACATCACGTCCGTCACGCAGAACGGCGCCGCCACCACCTACAGCTACCCGGCCCAGGGCGCCGGCGCGGTCCGCCCGCACGCGGCCACCACGATCGGCACGAACAGCTACGGCTACGACGCCAACGGCGAACTCGTCACGCGGACCGTCGGCGGGACCACGTCAACCCTCACGTGGAGCCAGCGCAACCAACTGGCCAGCGTCACGACCGCAGGGATGACGACCTCCTACGTCTACGACGCGAACGGCGAACGGTTGGTGCGCCACGACCCGGGCTCCACCACGGTGTTCCTCGACGGCACCGAACTCACCACCACCGGGACCGCCGCCGCGACCGCGACCCGCTACTACACCGCGTCCGGCGCCACCGTCGCCGAGCGCACACCGGCGGGGCTGACCTGGCTCACCGCCGACCTGCAGGGCTCGCAACAGCTCGCCATCACACCCGGCGGTACCGTCAGCCGGCAGCGTTACCTGCCCTACGGCGCACCGCGCGGCGGCGCCGGCCAGACGCCCGGCGACCGCGGCTTCCTCGGCAAGGTCCAGGACGCCTCGACCGGGCTGGACCTGCTCGGGAGCCGCTACTACGACCCGGCCATGGCGATGTTCATCTCGCCCGACCCGCTCGACAACAACGACGATCCCGACAGCGCCAACCCGTACGGCTACGCCTCCGGCAACCCGACGACCTTTGCCGACCCTACCGGTCTCATGGTGCCGTGCGAGAGCGGGCACGGCGGCTGCGGTACGACCGGCCACGCCGGCGGAGCGAAGCCCAAGTCCCACCACTCCTCGGGCTCCAAGCACCACCCGTCGGGCTCCTCGCACCGCTCGTCCGGACGGTCCGCGGGCCACGCGGCGAGCAAGAAGTCGTGCCTCGTGTCCGGTTTCTACTGCGGGTACCGGCCGGATCCGCCCTGCCTGACCCAGGCGTTCTACTGCGGTGCGGAGTCCATCGCGCACACAGTGGAGAAGGTGGAGAAGGCCGACCATCCCAATAAGCACCACTGGTGGCAGAAGGTCCTGCCCATCGTTGCCGTCACCGCCGGCATCCTGTCCTTCACACCGCTGTGTCCCGGCGTCTGCGCCGCGATCGCCCTCGGCGCCGACCTGGCCCTGGGCTATCTCGAGGCGACCCACGGCGAGGGGACCGGGGCACTCGCCTGGGCCGCAGTCGGCATCCTCACCTTCCACGCCGCCAAGGGCGTCGAGGTCGGGGTGGACGTCGCCAAAGCGGCATACTACGGAGAACGCGGCGCCATCGACGTCAGGATGGGCCTGCGCGCCGCCGCCAGCCGGGCCGGCGCCAACCCGGCCCAGGCCGGGCGCCGGGCGGCATCGGAGATGCGGAGCCGGGGCAGCCAGTTCAGCCGATTCAGCCAGGCCCAGTTCCTGCTGCACCCGCTCGAACGCGGCCTTGCCATCAACGCGGTGGGAATTGCCGGCGCCACCGAACTCGATGCGTGGGACCTGTTCGGAGACACCGGAGGCGAATGAGACATGGGGTGTCCACCAACGTTCGACGCGGGCTTGGCGCGCGCTGCCCCGGCGAACGTTGGTGGCCACTGCACCGGGTCGTCGTGACCGCCGCCGGCAACTTCTACCAGGACATCGACAGCGCGCCGTTGCGGGTGTCGGCAACGGAGCCTCCCGCCGCTGATCGTTCAGATGGCGGGCGCGGCGCCGGTTACACCCGCTCTACAGCCCGGCGGTGGCGCTCGCGTCCCAGAGCCTCGCCGCGGTCTCCGGATCGCTTGCGTGCGGCGCCGGCTGTTTGGCCGGCTCACCGCTGCCCTTGACGAGTCCGCCGCCCCGGGTAAGGCGGTAGTCATTGTCCTAATTGCGGGCACCGGGGGAGTCGGCAAAACGTGGCTCGCCGTGCACTGGGCGTAGCTGCTGATGCGGCGGGCCCGCACGCATTGACGGACGGTAGGACCATGACGTCGTGAAGGTTTCGTGGGATGTGAAGGCCCGTGATCTCCCCCTGCCGTCCCGCTCGATCGTCGACGGCTCCGCGCACGCCGCCCCGGTCGCGCTCAACGTCCTCGGCTTCGCCGGCCTGCGGATCGTGCGCGTTCGGGTGCCGCTCACCGCCGAGCAGGCCCGGCGCCTGCGCCCCGTCCACGGGCTCATCGTGGGCGCCGTCGCGCTGAGGGCGGTGATGCTGGTGCTCGTCCTGGCCGGCATAGCGTCCGGTATCGCCGGCCGGGCCAGCGTCCTCTACGACCTCTTCCCCGTGTTCCTCGCCCTGGCGGCGACCAACGTCGTCTACCACGTGGTCCTGATGGTCACGAGCCCGCGGGTGTACCCGCGGGTCCCGTTCGACATGTTCGCCACGCACGGCTGGTCGGGCCGGATCGAGTTGCGCGACGTCGACCCGGAGACCGCTGAGGAGTGGCGGCGGCTGAGCGCGGGCGCGGTGCAGGTCTACGAGTAGCGGTCAGAGGTGTACCGTGTGCCGGCCGCCCTCGGTGGAGACGGAGGTGTGGCCGCGCATGCGGCACGGTTGGTGATGGACCGGGCGATCTGCTCGGCGTCGGCGGCCAGCGCCTGGGCCCGACGTTGCCCGACACCGACTTGCCGCTCGGGAACTGATCTGCGCCGTGCCTATATGTGGTTGCTATCGGGCCTCGCCCGGTCCGGACGCGGGGCGTTGGTTCGGCATCGGCGTGTTCGGACCCGGCCGGAGCCGCCATACCCCCGTCCACAACCCGACGGCTACAACCGCGATGACGATCGGGAACGGTCCGGGCCCAGGGCTGGTGGTCTCATGCACCTTGGTGCACGGGCGGGACGCCGAGTACCGCAGCCTCGAGGTCCCGCCGATGTGCACCTCACGCGGCAGCGGGTTCGAGCCGGAGTCCACCTGGGCCGAGCAGATACGCCCGGCCACATCGAATCGGACGTCGTAGACCCGCCGGCCTGAGGCGATGTATTGGATGTCGACCACCTCGGCATCGACCGTGCCTCCCCGCGCCTCGCTCCTCAGGACCTTTCGTGGGGACCGAGACCGTCTGCGACCGAGTCTCTCCCGAGTTCGCCAGGTGCGCGTGAGGTCGCTGTGTCCTGTGACGATCATGGCATCCGCATATGCCGCAGGTCTCGTGCGCCGGGCCGACCTGAAGATCGCCACGCTCTGTGGCGACGGCTCGGCGCCGCTGGCTCGTACTCGTGCCGATGGGCGCTCACCGGATCATGTAGGGGTCGTGCGTTGCCGGTTGCCACGTTGTCTTTGTGAGTGATGTGGTCGGCTCGGGTCTGGACTGGCGCTTCACGTCGGGTTTCAGTGACGCGGAGACGATCGAAGTACTTCGTGGGCTGCAGCGCAAGTTGCCTCGTTGGCGCGACAGCGCACAGTTCACCCGTGACGACGACGACAAGGTCACCATTCTCGATCAGGAGAGACCACGTCCATAGTCATGCCTCCTGCTCGTGCAGACAGAGACGAACGCATGGCATGCCCGCTCGACCGGGTACTGCCCCGACCCGGAGTCCTGGCCGGCTGTCGGCGAAGCGCTCGACCGAATCGGCGTACGGCATCCAGACGACTTCACCGACAAGGTCACATTCCGGCGCTGCCCCGCCTGCGGCGAACGCAACGTCGTGCGGGACAACGACTTTATGCACCAGTGCGGCAGCGCCCTGCCCGCGCAGTGGAACTTCGCGTCGAACTGATCAACGGCGATCCGCAGTGGTACCGCTCTTCCGTCGACTGCGCGCACCTCGAACCACCCGGACGGGACGGCTTGATCAGCTGCGCGCACATGGCCGCCGTTCGTGCGTGCGTACCAGGTAGCCGCTCCTTACGGTCGGTCACCGGTCCGGTGGAGCCGCGGACGTCCGCAACTGGCACATGAGCGCGCACCTGTCTCGATTCCGTCAACTTGGGTCCCGCTCGCTCGGCCGGCGCCGGGTTGCGGCCGGGTCGAGCCAATCGCGGATCTCGGCGAGGTCGGGGGCCAGCGGCTCGTGTAGCCGGGTGATCAGGTACCGCGCGTCGACCAGGGACTGTTCTGCCTCCGGATCGCCGAGCATGCGCTGCACCATGCCGAGCAGCGACAGAGCCCGCGGGTAGTTCTCGTGCAACCCGGTCTCGCGGGCCACCAGCGCGTATTGATCCACCGCCTCCGTCGCGGCGTCGCGGGCCTCGTCGAGTGCTTCCGCCTCTGCGTACCCGTACGCCAGGCGCATGACGGCGTCCGCGAAGGAGAGCCGATCCGCCGGGGACACCGGGCCCAGTGCTCGGTACTCGGCGGCCGCGGCCGCGTACGCCGCGATCGAGCCGGGCGTTCCCTCCCCGTCGAGGGCACGGTGCACCTCGCCTTGGAGGTAGTACACCCGGGCCAGGCCGGGACGCTGCGCGGCGTCGTAGGCTACGAGTTCGCGGTATGTCTGTACTGCGGCCTCGGCGTGTTCGCGGGCGGAGACGGCGCTCACGCCCGGCCGCGTGGCGGCGAAGGCCAGCGCCCGGGCCAGCCTCGCTTGGGCGTCGGCCCGCTGCGGTATGCACGGCGGCGCCAGCGCTGCCAAGCGCTGGTAGATCTCGAAGGAGCGCTGGGCGTCGCCGCCGGCCGCCACATGGTCGCCGAGTGTGTTGTGGACGCCCGCGCGGTTGTACAGCTGACCGGCTAGCATCCACCGCGCCTGGGCATCAGCCGGGTGGGCCGAGACGATCGCCTCCGCGGCGGCGACGGCACCGTCGGCATGAGCCAGTGCCTCGTCCAACCGGCCGGCGGCGTGCGCTTGCGTCGCCATCCCGGCCAGCTCGTTGGCCTCGCGCTCGCGGTCGTATCGGGTCGGCTGCATGCCGCACATCGTAGGGCTCGAAAGCCAGGCGACCGACTCTCGCGGCCTGGCTACGATGGCGACCGGGCACGGTTGGTCTTGCGTTTCGACGCATGACCGCACGAGGGGACGGGGAACCGCCGTGAGCTGGTCGATGCTGATGTACCGAAACCATTGGGCCTTTGCGCACGACGTCCAGCAGGACGCGTTCATGGAGTCCGCCGCGATGTACGTGGCGGCGACCCCGAAGTACTCGGCGGTGCCGTGGCTGCTGCAGTGGCGGGAGTTCTGGCTGCACTCGGTCGGCAACCAGGGAAACGGCGCGAGCTACATCGGCGTCGACGAGTTCCTGACCGACGACGGGCGCGTCGAGGCGTTTCGCGAGTTCCTCCGCGACTACCGGTCGTGGCTAATCGACGGGGCCGACGAGGAACATGTCGCGGCCCGGCTGAACCCCGTCTCGCTCATCGCCTATGCCGAGACCGCCGATGCCGTGCTCACCGGGGACGAGAGTCACCCGAACGTCCATCGGACGCAGGACGCAGAAGCAGCATCGTGACGACACCGAGTCGGGCGGCGCTGCACTACAGCGCGGCCATGGCGATCATGGAGGTCCCGAACGGGTCAGCCGGCTGGTTGCTGATGTGGCTGGAGCCGCTTGGTGGGGATCGTTGGCTCGGCCGTGCAGAACCCCCGCATCTGGGTCCGACTTCCACGGCGACGAGCTGGCGGTCGCGGCTGTAACTCCGGTCAGCGAAGAGTACTGGGCGACGGGATCGAGCAGGTGGCCGTGTGGGTCGAGCCGAGCGAAGGCCGCGGCGACGTTGAAGTCCTGATCATCACCGTCACCGTCGCACTCGCAGAGTCTCCGTGGCGTGAACGGGCCGCGATCGCGCTGGCCTTAGGGCGCTTCGGCGCGGTACCGACGATGCTGCGGCACGACGAGGACTGGGGCGTGGGCGTTTGCCTGGCCACGTCCCACGGCCTCGACGACGATCCGTCCACGCTCGCCCTCGTCATGGAGGCGTTCAGGGATCGCCGCCTGGCTTCGTTCGTGGGAACGGGGAACAGGTATGCGCGACTTCGGGAACCGGGTTGGGCACTTTTCCTTGATCAATATCGCTGACTTCGGGGCCGGTTCCTCGCGTCGCAGTTGATACTGGCGCAAATAGGTTTGCTATGGAAATCTATTTGCATGACCACTGATTCGGTACCCGCCGGCGGCGATCCCCGCCGGCTGCTGTCGGACGTGCGGGCCCTCGCCCACCGGGTGCGGCTTGAACAGCGGGTGACCTGGTTCGCGCTGCTGGTGCTGGCCGCGGCAACCTTCGTGGGGATCGCGTTCGACTGGTACTTCCTCGACGCGCACTGCGTGCCCACGCCCGACGGCTCCGAATGCCGCGTCTGGCATCGGGGCGCGGCGTTTTACTGGCCGCCGGCGCTGCTGCTGGCGTACACGGCGATCGCCGTCTGCTACGTGCGGGTCGCCCGGGCGCGGGGGCTGGGCGCCCGGGTGCTGCCGTATGCGTTCACCGGCGCCGCAGGGGCCGTCCTGTACACCGCCGCGGGGCTGGTGGTGCGCCAGTACCTGCTTAGCCACCCGGTGCCGACCCACCCGCTCCCGTACTGGGCGCTGCTGCTGGACCGCCTGATCGCACCGTGGGGCACGATCGGGGTGGCACTGCTGGTGCTGGCCTGGCTGGAGCGCCACGTCGCGCTGCTGGCGTTCACCCTCGGGTATCTGGCGGTGGTGCTGGTGCCGATCGACTTCGGCTGGGGTGCCGACTGGGGATACTCGCTGCGGCAGCAGGCCATCAACGGCACCCTGCTGCTGCTGGGCGCGATCGGCTTCGCGCTGGCCCGCCAGCGGCACCGGTGACCGCAGAGGACGGGACCCCGGACCCGCACGAGCATCCGGTCAACGGCCTGGACGACGTGGTGCACCAGCGGGTCCGCCTGGGCATTCTCGCCATCACGCACGAGGCCCGCCGGGTCGAGTTCGGCTATCTGCGCACCCAGCTGCAGCTGACCGCCGGCAACCTCTCCCAGCACCTCGGCGTGCTGGAGACGGCCGGCCTGATCGAGATCGAGAAGGGCTACGCCGGAAAGCGCGGCCGTACCTGGATCACGCTCACCGCTGCCGGCGACACCGCGCTCGCCGAGGAGATCGCCCGGCTCAAGCTGCTCATCGCCCGTGTCGAGACCACCGACACCCCGGAGGACCGATGACCACCGCACTGACCCGTCGACACCTGCTCACCGCCGCGCCCGCCACCGGGGCCGCCGTGCCGCTCGGCGCCGGCCGCGGGTGGGCGGCCCAGGCCGAATCTGGCCCGGCACGGCTCACGCTGCCCCCACCACCGGGCCTCATCGTGTCGGGACCGTGATCGCGACGATCTTGGCGCACGGATCTGCCGCGAGGGGCGCGCTGCCTATCGGCTGGTTGGTCGCTCGGACCGCCATCCTGCGCGTGGAAAACCACGGCCGCGGCGGGGACCTCATCGTGAAGCAGCAGGGCGATGAGCTCGTCGAGAAGCACGACGAGATCGGCGCCGCCGGTCAGGTCGTAGTGCTTGTTGACGATCCGGTCGCTGGGTAGATGGATGGTGGCCGCCGCACTCGCCGGCTCGGTGACGATCTCGCGGCGAGGCTGAGCCCGCAGCGCCAGTGGTCGTCGTGGCGGCGCGCGAGGCGGATTCCGTCATCGCAGGAGCGGGGTGAGGCCGTCGAGGAGCCGCTGGAGGCCGAACTCGAAGAGCATGTCCAGGTTCCAGACCGCGTCGTCGGCGGTGATGAAGCGGGCCATCAGCGGGAGCCGCCCGTCGGCCAGGACCGTGCCGATCCGTTCTTCGTGGGCCTCCATCCACTGGGTGTCGGTCAGGCCGCTGTCCTGCTCGGCCTGCGCCTCGTCGGCCAGGTTCACCGCCGTGCCGCGCACGTAGTTGGCCACCGTCACCGCGGCCGTGAACTGTGCGTTCAGGTCGAGCCCGCGCCCGTCCAGGGCCCGCATTGTCCACTCGGTGTGGGCCATGGCGTGTGGGGCCGGCAGCGGCCGGGTGAAGGAGACCGCCTGGGCCAGCCAGGTGTGCCGGCGGTACATCGCCCAATGTAGCTGGGCGACGGCCTCGAGGCAGGCCCGCCAGCCGTCGCGGTCCGGGGTGAGGGCCGGGGGCGGGTTATCGGCCATGATCTTGTCGATCATGAACAGCACCAGCTCTTCACGGTCGGCCACGTACCGGTAGATCGCCATCGTCGGAATGCCGAGCTGGCCGGCGAGTCGGCGCATCGACAGGCCGTGCAGCCCCTCGGCGTCGGCGATGGCCACGGCGGTGGCGACCACCTGTTCGCGGTCGGGGCCGGGTGCTCTACCCGCACCGGCCGCGACGACCACGGTGCCGACGCCCCGCATGGGCTCGACGAGACCCCGCTCGCGCAGGGTTGTCAGGACCTTCGTCGCGGTCGCCATCGCGACCCCGTAATCGGCCATGAGCTGCCGGGTCGACGGGGTCCTCGCTCCGGGCGCGAGCTCGCCCGACGCGATCCGGTCCGCGAGATCAGCGGCGATCCGGCGGTACGGCGGTTCCTCCACGGCAGCCTCCCGTGCACTAGTTCACTCACGGTACCCCGAGGACGAATACTGGGGGCAGCCTCACTGTCACCGGTACTAGTGCACCAATACGCTGTACGACATGACTGATGTCGTTCGTTTCGAGTCGCTTCGCAAGACCTACGATGGCCCGGTGACCGCGCCCGACGGCGTCACCGTCGGCTTCGCCGCGGGCAGTTTCACGGCGGTCATGGGCCCCTCGGGCTCGGGCGAGAGCACCCTGCTGCAGTGCGCGGCCGGCCTGGACCGGCCCACCGCCGGGCAGGTGCTCATCGACGGCACCGTGGTCTCGCGAGGCTCGATGTCATGAGTGTGCTCCGACCTGACCAGCAGGGCCACGCCCCGGATGTAGCCGCTGAGAACAATGACGACGCCCGGATCAACGTTGTCGACGCGTTGCGCGGGATTGCGCTGCTGCTCATCCTGCTGGTCAATGTGTGGTACTTCAGCTCCGGTTATGCGTTCCAACTGGTCGACGATCCGGCGTACGGTGCGCTCGACCGGCTGGTCGCAGGTGCGGTGGAACTACTGTTCGCGATGAAGGCGTACCTGCTGTTCTCATTCCTGTTCGGCTACAGCTTCACCCTGCAACTCGACTCGGCGGCCCGGCGTGGGGCGGCCTTCGGCCGGTCGTTCCTGCGCCGGCTCTCCGGGTTGTTCGTGCTCGGGGTGCTGCACGCGGTGCTGCTGTTCCACGGCGACATCCTCATCACGTACGCGTTGCTCGGTCTCCCGCTGCTCGCCGTTCGGCGGATCGAGCCGCGCACCGCCCTGGTCGCAGCGGCGATCGTCGTGGGCGTGATCGCGTTCGTGGTCGGTCTGGCCGCGGTTCTTGGTGCCGCGGTGGTCCCGGACGAGGCCGCCGCGGTCACCGCCGGTGCGCGTTCGACGGAGGCCCTGCTCGGCGGGCTCGGTGATGTCGTCCTGGAGCACCTGCGCTCGTTGCCGGCAATGCTCGGCGCACTTGCCGTACAAGGGCCGTTGGCCTTCGCCGCGTTCCTCGTCGGTCTCGCCGCCGGCAAGCACCGGATGCTCGCCGCCGTGGACACTCACGAGAACTTGCTGCGCCGCTGCGAGCGGGTCGGCTATCCGGTTGGTCTGGCCGGCGCCACCGTGTTCGCGATCGGCGGCGGCACGGCGAACATGACCGGACTGATGGTCAGCATCGTCACCGCGCCGTTCCTCGCGGCGGCCTACGCCGCGACCCTGCTGCGTCTGTTCACACGGCGACCGCGCGTCGCGGACGCGTTGGCGCCTGCGGGACGCATGGCCCTGACGAACTACCTGGGCCAGTCGCTCATCTGCGTGCTCGTCTTCACCGGCGTCGGGCTCGGCCTGGCCGGCCACACCTCGCCGGCGCAGACGCTGTTCATCGCACTGACGATCTTTGTGGTCCAGGCGGCTGCCAGTTACTGGTGGATGCGGCGGTTCCGGTACGGCCCGTTCGAATGGGCGTTGCGCGCGTGGACGCACAGCAGGCGACCCGCCATGCAACGATAGGCCCGACAGCTCACCACCAGCTGCGCGGCGGCGTCCAGGTGTGCGGCCGTCACGTCGGCTCTGCGGCCGCAGGCAGAATGTTGGCCCATACCCAGCCACGCATCGTAGTGCCCGGCTGGGACCCCGCGCTTACTGTACGTCGGGGGACGAGTCGTCACCGACCAGCTCGTCGAGGGTTGCCGGCGAGCCGGTCGATCAGTCGAGTGGGTCCCAGTGTCCGGCGTAGCGCAGCAGAGAGCGCGCCAGGTCCGGATGTGCGGCCGCCCAGACGGTGTCGAACAGGAACCATTGCTGGTAGCCGAACGGCTTGTTGCAGTGCATTGCCAGCTGGGCGAGGTGCTGGTCGACTTGGAGCAGGGACGCGTCGGGGTTTCGCTCGTGGGTAGACTCGCCGACCGCGATCAGGTCGAGGGCCTCGCGGTGCACGGCGGCGTGCGCGTCTGGCATGCCCCGCGGCCACGGGTCGTCGTTGAGGTTGAAGCCCGGCCAGTGGTTGCACCGGCGTAGCGCCGGCTCGAGCGTGTCGTCGTCCGGCGCGACGAGGGCCCGCAGCACGAGCAGCTCGGGCGGCCAGCCGGCATCGGTGGCGGGGTCGGTGGCGCGCAGGTGGGCGGCCAGGCCCGGCAGGTCGACGCCGGGGAACGCGAGCGGTGCCAGCCGGGCCAGGGTCGTGCCGTCGTAATGGGTGAGGAACACCGCGTAGGTCGTCGCGTCGCCGCCGCCGGCCGGTGCCGCGACCGTCACCGCGCACCCCGGGTCGAACGCCGCCGGTCCGCCCGCGTCGCTGGGTAGTGGCCAGGCCGCGTGCAGCAGATAGGCGAGCCGGTCGCCGCGGGCCGCGACCACGTCGTCGTCGAGGAAGAAGTAGGCGAGTTCGACCTCGTCGTCGTTGGTACGCGCGCGCAGGCTGTGCTCGTCCAGCCGGATGTAATCGGGGCCGCCCTCGACGTACAGGTGCTCGTGCAGCAGCGTGCGCAGCTCGTCGACCGTCTCCGGCCGGGGCAAAGGCTCCGTGCGCGCGTCGTCGAAGATCGAGGCGAGGCCGTATGCGTAGCCGTCGAGCTCCGCCGCGACCCAGTCCCACCCGTCGTCGCAGCCCCATCCGCGCCGGAACCAGTCCAGGACGCTGGCGTCGGGCAGCCGCCGCACCCGCCGGCTCAGCGGGCCCTCGTAGTGCGTCCGGTAGACGAAATACACGCCCGCGACGGTACGCGAAAACCGTGCTGGCAGGCGACGCAAAGATCCAGTACGTTGCACCACCAATCGAGCGTCACGGCCGTAAGAGCCACTTGACCGGGTGCACGGACTTGCCGCCGACCGATGTTGCCTGGCAGGAGGCAACTGTTTGGCACGGATGGACCTTGCTGACATGATCATGTGACCGCGGGGCGGCCGCTGGAACGTCGCCATGATCGAGGTGGTGGAATGGGACTCTTCAAGCGGCGTCCGCCGACTCCCGTCAAGCGGCTCATGGCCGCCGCCGGGCTGCCGACCGCAGGCGGTGAGATCCCCGTGGGGGACGTTGTCATGGAGGTCGTACGCCGCAGCAGCGGGCGGGTCGCGGCGACCCTTGCCGTGGTCGAGGACTTGCTCGTCGAGGAGGGCAACGTGTCGCGTGGCGCGCTGGAGTTCCTTGAGGATCTTCAGAACGCGGCATCGCACGGCACGGAGGGCTTCCTCACGACAGGGGAGCTGTTGCCGTTGCGAGGGCCCCGGACGGTGGACGGTTGGGAATCGGTAGACCTCTTTTGGGCCGCGGTCGTCGCCTGGTGCGACGAGAGCGGGGTGGAGCTGGATTCGAGTGCATCGCTGCGCGCCGTCGAACATCCTGGACTGCGATCGGTCCTGTGGCCGTCGTGTCGAAGCCTCGCCGACGGGCGACGGGTAGGCCTCAGCGACGTGCTGCTGTACGAGAAGGCGACCGGCGCCACGATGGCCAACTTCGGGCACCATCCGACGGTGTGACGGGCTGTGAGGCGCTCGTCAGAATCACTTGACCAGGTGCACCCACATGCTGCCAGGACCGACCCGGCCCGGGCAAGGACTGGTTGACGCGCTTCCCGAACGCCTCCACGCGAGGTTCACACGGATCCGACCCTACGGATGACATCGGTCAAGCCCGCGGCTTACTCGCAACGTCCGCATCTGCCCACCACGAATCGCCCAAGACTGCGTACTCGATCATGCCGCTGTCATCGCGCCGGTGGCGTACAGCATGCGACCCAACGTGTTCGCTGCCCAACGTGTGCGAGCCACGCTCGATGGCCGACTGCGACCGAGTGCTACTCACAACCCTGGCTTGGCTGGATGCTCACCCGTACTCACCAACGCTTGCTGGGCCGGCCGACACGGCCCATCTGGACCGCCATTTCCGGCGACTGGGCGCAGGATCAGGGCGCTGAGCCGTAGCCCAATCGGCACACGCTCACGGCGCCGGCGGGGCCCGCGAGTTTCGACCGTTCGTCACGGAGCCGTGTCTGTGGCCGGTGCACTGTCGCGCCGAGGTGGGAGCACCGCTGGCGCGTTGCCGGACAACCGGTTCATGATCACAGACATGGCAAACTCTGTTGCCCGCTGATCAACACCCGAGCTAGCCTCGTGCACGCACTTCCCGGTGCGCAGGCGACGGTTACATCTTGGAGGGGATGGCTCCCCGGTGAAGAGCTCGTCCGTCGCCGTCTTTGATCTCGGGAGGCGCGACCACACCGCATACCCGGTGTGCAGGCACCGTTTACTTCAGGGAGCCGCAGGTTGGGGGTTCGAGTCCCCCGAAGTCCTCGGATTGATCAATCGGATAGAGCGGCGGACATAAGGGACTTCGTCGGCACCATAGAAGTAAATCGTCACGGGAACCTCACGGGTGCTACGGAGACCCGCACCGTCTCAGGCGTTTTCTTCGCCAGGCCCGGCCTTTCAACGCGCCAACGACCCGGTGAACCTTCCCAGTCGGAGCACTAGCGTAGGCGAGGTGACTGGGACGCTGCTGTTCATCGTCGGGCCGCCGGCCGTGGGGAAGATGACCGTGGGCGAGCAGATCGCCGCCCGGACCGGCCTGCGGCTGTTCCACAACCACATGGCGATTGAGCCGGTGCTTCGGTTCTTCCCGTTCGGTAGTCCGCCGTTCGGGCGGCTGGTTGACCGGTTCCGTCGCGACCTGATCGAAGAGGTGGCGGCCAGCGATCTGCCCGGACTGATCTTCACTTTTGTCTGGGCCTTCGACCTTCCCGACGATGAGTTGGCAGTGGATGGCTTCGCGGAGCCGTTCAGACGCCGCGGCGGCCGGGTCCTCTTCCTTGAGCTCGAGGCCAGTCAGGAGGAACGGCTCCGGCGGAATCGCGGCGCGTCACGCCTGGCGGAGAAGCCGTCCAAGCGGGATGTCGCCTTCTCGGAGCGCAACCTGCTCGAACTGGATCAGCAGTACCGCCTCGGCTCGGGAGGCCGGTTCGACGACCGTACCGACTACCTGCGCATCGACAACACCAGGCGGAGTCCCGCCGACGTGGCCGACATGACCATCACGCATTTCGGCATCGCTCCGCAGCCGGGCTCGCAGGGCTGCCGGACACAGGACTGAACGAAGGTACCGCAGCTTCCTGTTCTGCCCGCGAGGCGAGTCGGCCGGAAGTCCATCGCGCCCGCTCGGTCATCGTGGCCGACCGGTCCCTAAAGTGGCGGCGTGGCGCGGGTGTTGGTGACGGGAATGTCGGGCGTGGGCAAGAGCACGCTGCTCGAGGAAATCTCGCGTCGCGGTTACCTGGTCGTCGATACCGACTACGACGGTTGGACGTTGTCGGACGGCACGTGGGACGAGCCCCGCATGGCGGCCTTGCTCGCTGAGGGGAGCGACGTCGTGGTGTCGGGGACGGTGGAGAACCAGGGCCGCTTCTACGACCGTTTCGACCAGGTCGTTCTGCTCAGTGCACCACTCGACGTTCTTCTCGACCGTGTCTTGAAGCGATTGAACAACCCGTACGGGAAGACAGCCGGGCAGCGAGCGGAGATCGAGCGCTATCTGGGCGAGGTGGAACCGTTGCTGCGTTTCGGCGCCTCCGTGGAACTCGACGGCCGGCGTCCAGTCGGAGAGCTGGCCGACATCGTCGAGAGGTTGCTTGCCGTAGCGTCCTGATCTGCCGGCATGGGTGCACGGCCTACGCGATGCGGGCGATCACACGAGCGCCGAGGGTGGTTAGGTTGGCGACGTGACAGCAGACGCCCTGGCAACTGAGATGGCGAACACTGAACGACGGCGGCTTCGGGCGCTGGTCGAAGTGAGGCTGGTAGAAGCAGATGCCCTGCACGCCCCGGATTTCGAGCTCGTTCATCCCAGCGGCGGGGTCTGGTCCAAGGAGCAGTACCTCGGCGGCATCGCGTCAGGTGACATCAACTACCGCCGCTTCGAGGCGGTGTCGAGCATCGACGTGATGATGGACGGCGACCTGGCCGTTCTGCGCTACAGGTCAGTCATCGACATCGCGGTCCGGGGACAAGAGGCGGGGCTGCTGGAATGCTGGCATCTCGACTGCTACCGCCGCGAGCAGGACGGGCTCTGGAGGGCCCGTTGGTCGCAGGCGACCTCCATCGACCACCCTTAGCAGACAGTCCTCGGTCGCTGAGCACCCGCTTGGACGCGTTACGGCGATTTCGTCGCCTGTGAAGATCCCGGCACCGGTCGTTCGTGACGGGCGGGACGCCGAGATCCCTTGCGCGGAAAGCGTTCGTCGCCGACACCTGGACCGGCGCACGCCTGCGACCCACCAACGGGCTCGGGTACCGGCGGATCGCGAAGGTCTCGGAGGTGGTGGGCGGCGTGGTGGCCTTCATCCGCGACGAGGACCGGTCCACGATCGCCTTGTAATCCGTGCAACCCGCCCGCCCGTTGCTTACGTGAGTATTGCCGTCAGGGACGAGGGAGGTCACATGGGATCGGGCATGAGCCGCGATCAGGAGTTCGGCGACTACTACGCCGCCCGGGGCGCGGCGTTCCGGGCGACGGCCTACCTGTTGTGCGGCGACTGGCACTTGGCGGACGACCTCACCCAGATTGCATTCGCCAAGCTCTATCTTGCGTGGCCCCGGATCCAACGTAAGGAGCCCATCGACCGCTACGTGCGGCGAACCCTCGTGCGGGTCTTCCTCGACGAGCGCCGTCGGCCGTGGCGCCGGGAGCGGCCGACGGCCGAGTTCGTCGACCTCGACCCGGGTGCCCCGGCCGGGACCGACCGGGTCGACGACCGCCTGATCCTGCGCCGCGCCCTGGCGGCCGTTCCCACGCGCCAGCGCGCCGTAGTGGTGCTGCGGTTCTGGGAGGACCTGTCGGTCGAGGAGACCGCGGAGCTGCTCGGGATCTCGGTCGGCACGGTAAAAAGCCAGGCTTCCCGCGGGCTGGAAACCTTGCGCCGCCTGCTCGGCGTGCCCGACACCGCTTTCACAGGTAAGGAGTGACGATGCACGACAACGACGTGCGGGATCTGTTGGCGCGGGTGGTCGGCGAGGCCGGGCCGCGGCCGGTGAGCCGGGAGGAGATGGTGGCGGCCGGGCGGCGGGCCAGAAACCGCCGGCGCCGGTGGTGGGTCGGCGGAGTCGCGCTGGCCGCGGTCGCCGCGGTGGCGGCCACGACCCAGGTCGTACCGGCACCCAGCGTGCCAGGCACCGTAGGCACGCCAGGCACCGTCAGCGCATCAGGCACCGTCGGCGCACGCAGCCCGGGAGTGACCAAGTCGCCCACCGGTCGTGCGGTGTCGACGATCCCGGAAGCCCAGCAGCAGCGCGCCAACCAGATGCTGGCCGTGCTCATTGCGGCGATACCGGCCGGATATACCACTCCGGCGGCGGGCGCCACTCCGGCGGCGGGCCACCCGCTCACCCGTTACGCATATGTGCAGGGCTGGCAGCAGACTGGCTGGCGCTACTCGATCAGTACCGAGGTCTACCGCGACGGCAAGGCCGGCATGGTGCGGGTCAGCTCGTTCACCGACTACGGCCCGCCCGGCACCAACGATCCGTGCGCCGCCGCCTACCAGGCCGCCGGCTCGTACGACGGTTGTACGGTACTGACCGCGGTCACCGGTACCCCGGTCTCGGTGTCCTGGCGGGGCGGCAGCGGCAAGGTGCCGCGCGAGGTCCGAGCGACCTGGGTGGCCGACGACCGGGCGGTGTCCGTGGAGCAGGGGCCCGGCGCCCAGCAGCCCGGCTTCGGCATGCTGGACCAGCCAGTCTTCACCGACCAGGAGCTGGCCGACCTCGCGGTGTTGCCCGACTTCCGCGGCTGATCCTCGTCGCCGTAGCCGGTGGTGGCCAGCCACGTTCCTGCGCAATACGCTCGGCGGACGGATGGACCGCCACGCCGCGTCCCGCCGGCTCAGACACCTGGCCGCGGCCGCCGGCGTGCGGATGCCCAGGATGCGCCCTCACATGCTCAGACATACATTCGTCACGACCATGCTCGAAGCCGGGGTCAGCCTCCGCGATGTCCAAATCGCCGCCCGCCACGCCGACCCACACACGACGATGCGCTACGACCGAGCCCGCAACAACCTCGACCGCCACCCCAACTACATCCTCGCCGCCTACATGACCTGCGGAACCTGACCCAGCGGTTCGCGACCATACATGTGGAAATCCGTTGCTGCGGTAGCGCCGGTCCGTTACGTCTGAGCCTGGCCTGGAGTGTGATCGGCGATGTAGGGGGCGTACGCATGGAGATCCTTGAGCGGGTCCTGGCCCGTGCGGACATTGATCCAGTTGTTCGCGGCGTGATCCTGACCGGTTCGCGTGCCCGCGGTATGGCCACCGCGTGGTCCGACTACGACGTCGTCATCGTGGTTGCCGAGCAGACCGTGCCCTGGCGGCACACCATGCGGACGGCCGAACTGGACGAGGTGGTGTACACGCTGGAGGCGTTGGCCGACACCTCGTTGCACTGGCAGCGGTACGCCTTCCGCGGCGCGCAGGTACTCCTGGACCGGCTCGACGGCGGCATCGCACAGCTAGTTGACCGGCAGGCGAATCCCTCGCAAGAGGAAGCCGTCCAGCAGGCGCGCGCCGCACTGGACGGCTACATCAACCAGCTCTACCGGGCGGTCAAGAGTCACCGGGACGGCTGCGTCGAGGCGGCATACCTGGACGAGGCCGAAAGCGTGCCCTGGCTCCTGGAGACCGTATTCGCGTTGCACGGGCGGCTCCGTCCCTACAACAAGTACCTCCAATGGGAGCTGGAGCACTTCCCGCTCCCCGGCGACTGGAACGCCGCGCTCATGCCGACGCGGGTCTTCGCTCAAGCGTCCGGCCTTTTCCCTGCGGTCGAAGCTTTGGCCCGCCACCACGGACACGCAGACGTGCTCGACGCCTGGGGCAGCGACATCGAACTCATCCGGACCTTCGCAGCGGGACCCGGCTCCCTGCCGCCGAGAATTTCCCGAGCGGTCCGGCAGGCGCGCTGATCTTCCGCGGGTGCTGCGCGCGCCGGTCACGTCTTGAGACGTTGTGCAGGCGTTATTGATCGATGGTCACGATGGCTCCGCCGCCACCAGTTCCGGGCCCGAACCAGCCACTACCAGCGAAGACTCCAACTCTGTGAAGTGCGGCCGGAGTACTGGCGACCGATCACAACGAGGCCATCTCAGTCGAAGACGATGACCTGGCGGCCGACGATACCGCCGCGGCCCAGGGTCTCCAGGTTCTGGTTGATGTCCTCCAGCCTGACCTTGGTGACGTTGTGCTTGATCTGTCCAGCGTCGGCGAGTGCCAGCACCTCGACGAGGTCGTTGTAGTTGGACCAGAACGAACCGAAGTAGGACAACTCCGTTCCGACGAAGGGAAACAGGCGGTGTTCAACGCGGTCGCTCATAAGCCCGACGGACACCATGGCACCTTCGACGCCCAGCAGGTCAAACCCCAACGAGACCGATGCCGCGGCGCCCGCACAGTCCAGGATCGCGTCGATCGTGCGCCGACCGGTGAGCTCGGCGAGCTCGTCCTGGATGGCCTCAACGGACTTGTCACTGGTGTTGATCCCGTGGTGGGCGCCGTTCTCCACCGCGACGGCCAGCTTGCTATCACTGCGGCCGAGTGCGATCACCGTCGACCCTCCGGCAAACAGTCGGGCGTACTGGACTGCGTAAGCGCCCAGACCGCCAATGCCGTTGACGGCGACCGTGCGCCCCGGCCCGAGCTTGCCGGCGTCCCGCAGCTTCTTCAACCCGCGGTAAGGGGTCACACCGGCGTCGGTCATCGGCGCAAGAATCTCCGGCGTCTCCGCGCCCGGCCCCGACACCGGGATCGCGTGCCGGTATTGCACAGCAACGTACTCGGCGAAGCCTCCGGGCGGCCCGAACCCGACCCACCGTCCGTCGCCGCTGCACAAATGCTCGTTGCCCTCGCGACACTGTCGGCAGGTACCGTCACCCCAACTCGGATAGACCACGACCATGTCGCCCTCGGAAAGGGCCGCTGTCGGCGGTACCGCGCTCCCCAACCCGGCGACGCGCCCCGCGATTTCATGCCCAGGGATGTAGGGGAACGTCACCGGAAAACGGACCCTTGAAGTAGCCGTCGACGAGCTGATAATCGCTTCGGCACATACCCGCCGCCGCGACCCTCACCAGGATCTCGTCGGGTTCGATGTCGGGCACGGGAACATCTTCGATCCGAAGGGGTTGCTGATACCCGTACATCCGAGCCGCTCGCATCTGCATCGTTCACTCGCTATCTGTCGCAAGTCCAGGAGTCAGGTCGGGATCGCCAGTCGCCCGCTCCTTCCCCGCCGGACACGACGTAATCCGTTTCCTCGCGAGGTGCAGCGCGGTTTCTACGACTGCGCGGGGGTAGGCAGGCCGGGTCTCCACCGCTCCGCTCAGGAGGGAAGGCTCATGTCACTGGACCGAGCGACCGCGCCGGATCCGATTGACATCCTGCCGGTCCGGCCATCTTTCAAGGTCACCAGCACCGACATCCTCGACGGCGCGCCGCTGCCGGCCCGGCACGTGCACAGGACCGTCGGCGGGCAGGACGTCAGCCCGCAGCTGAGCTGGTCGGGCTTCCCGGCGCAGACCCGTAGTTTCGCGGTCACCCTCTTCGACCCGGACACGCCGAGCGAGTGCGGCTTCTGGCACTGGGTGCTGATCGATCTGCCGGCGACCACCCATGAACTGCCCAGCGGCGCTGGCACGCCGGGTCTGCTGCCGGAGGGCGCGATCCACACCCGCAACGACTTCGGTAACAACCGCTACGATGGTTCCGCGCCGTCAGCCGGCGACGTGGCGCACCGGTACGTCTTCATGGTGCATGCGCTCGACGTCGAGACGCTCGATGTGCCGCCCTCCGCAACCGGGGCGATGGTGAGCTTCAACCTTGCCTTCCACATCCTGGCCCGGGGCGTCATCCGAAGCACGTATCAGGTCATCTGACGCCGCGCAGCCTGTGCCTGATCCGCTTGGGACCCCTCGCCACGGCCAGGCGAGTGAGCGCAGCCGTCTCGCCTCCGGCCAGCCACCGCAGGGTGAATCGGGCTACATCTCGGGATCTGGTGCACGGATCTGCCGCAGACAACCCGCGCCGTGTTTCCAGCCGTCATCACGGTGCGTGAGCGATGTACTGGTCTGATGATCGGCTCAGTTTGCCGCCGGCCGACCGGGTGGGACGGTGATGGTGAGGGGGCCGTCGGCGAGCCGGACGGTTGGAATGTCGGCGGCGGCGGCGACGGTGACTGGGGCGGGTTGCGGCCCGGGGACGGTGAGGGCGATGGCCGGTCGGGTGGTGATGCTCCACGAGCCGCCGGTGATGCCGCTGCTGTCGTACTGTCTGCCCGCAACTGCCGGCACGCCTCCTAACCGTTGAGTCCGGGCAGCATGACGTCCAGCACCACCGCGTCGTACGCGGTCTCCTTCGCCGCCCACAACCTGTCGGTGCCGGAGAAGGCCAGGTCCACCGCGAACCCGTCGACGTAGAGCGCCTGCGGATCGTCTTTGGCAGAACCTCCTCGTCCTCGACGAGCAGCACCCGCATGCGATCACCCCCTTGACCGTCCACTCAAGCCTGCTCCGCATCGAAAAGAAGACGCTGAGAGCACCGCCCCAACGGCTGACCGAGGTCAGCGAGAGATCGGCGGCGGGCCGCGCCGCGTTCAGGCCGTCCTTATGCGTCTTGGCGTAGGTTTGCCCGGATTTGCCGCACCTCGCCGGCCTGGGCGACCGACGTTGCAAGGAGATCCCATGCAGCATGCCGAGGACACCACCACGGCAAGGCTGGCTCGCGGTGGCCGGTACGCCATGCGACCGCCAAGTACCTCCCCACTGGCGCCGCCACCCTTGGCTGGGGGCCGCAAGGACTGGGGTTGGGCTACCCCACCGGCGCGGCAATCCTCGTCACACTGTTTTTCGCCATCTTCGTGGGCTGGCGGTACACCGGACTCACGTTCGCGATCCGCGACATCGACACGTTCCGAGGCGAAGCGCTGTTCTGGGCGGCGATCCTGGTGTCCAACACCCTGGGCACCTCGATGGGTGATTTCCTGTCCGACAGCTCCGGCCTCGGCTACGGCGGCAGCGCCCTGCTCATCACCGCCACGCTCGCGGCCCTGCTCGCCCTCAAGTACATGCCAGCTGTCCCGAACGTCGCCTTGTTCTGGGCCGCCTTCGTACTGACCCGGCCGCTAGGAGCCACGGCCGGTGACTTCCTCACCAAACCCACCACGAAGGGCGGCCTGAACCTGGGCACATTCGGCTCGTCCGCGGTCCTGCTCACGGTGCTGTTCGCGCTCATGGCCTACGCCCACGTCAAGGACCGCAAACACGGCCCCCGTCCCCCCGAGCACAGTGCCGGAACCACCGCCCCCGGCGACCGCCTACGCGTAGAAGGATGACGACGGGAGGCAGGCTAGGCAGCTGCCGTACACCACGCTCCAGGCACTTGCCCGTATATCCCGGGTACCGGTCCGACTTGCTCTCCACACCTACCTGCCTACACATACGCCCAATGGTGGAGGTAGCCATCTGTTTCGTCGCACTTACCCACGCCTAACGCCGCGCAACAGGTGGCCGACTGGGCGCTGTGCAGGGCCGGACCGCGGTTGCCGGGCGGCGACAACGGCGTTTGCGCGCAATCACTTGGACTTGCACGGCTGAGCCGAGATCCGGATTCCGACCCGCGGCGCGCGCAGTGCCGCCATGTCGTGGTTACCGGACCTCGCCAGTCCCCAATGGCGATGATGCATCGACCGGGTGCCGGACGCTCGGCCCGGCGCCGTTCGCTCCGCCGGAGTGTGACGCGGGCAGCGGTGGGTAGCCAGGGGGATCGGTGCACATGCCCCGCGCGGCCGTCCGCTTCGGGAGCAGCGATGCGAACACCTCTGGTTATCATCGGCGCACTTCTGCTGCCGGTGGCGCTGACGTTGTCCGCCGTCGTCGGCGCCGTGCTGCTCACCGGTCACGGCGCCTGCCCGCGCCCGTCCCGACCGTACCTGCCGGGCGCGCGGATCCTCGCGATGTCCACGGTCGCCCGCCCGGGCGCGATGGGCGCGCGGGCCTCCCGTCTCGGCCGGCCCCTGGTCACCGGCGTTCCGGCGTTCTGCGACGTCACGATCATCCTGACGCACCCACCGCTTCGTGACCGGGTCCGCATCGAGGTATGGCTGCCACGATCGACGTGGAACGGCCGCTTCCAGGCCACCGGCGGCGGAGCGTTCGCCGCGGGCGAGTTTCAGCGCGACCTCGTCCCGGCGGTCCGGCGGGGCTACGCGGCGGCGTCCACCGACGCCGGCGTGCCGGGCATGGCCAAGAGCCCGCCTGTCTGGGCGCTGCGCGATGACCGGACGATTAACGAGGGGCTGTTGGCCAACTTCGCCTACCGCTCGGTGCACGACATGAGCCGGATCGGCAAACAGGTGATCGCAAGATTCTACGGTCGGCCGCCCGCCTACTCGTACTTCACCGGCTGCTCGACCGGCGGCCGGCAGGGCCTGCTGGAGGCGCAGCGCTACCCCGGCGACTTCGACGGCATCCTCGCCGCCGCGCCCGCCATCGACTGGAACCGCCTTACCCTGGCCCAGTTCTGGCCGCAGGTCGTCATGAACGAGGCGGGTGTCTACCCGACCGCATGCGAGTTCGCCGCCTTCAACCGCGCCGCGATCGCCGCGTGTGACGGCGACGACAGGCGCCTCGACGGGATCATCGGGCGGCCCGACGCCTGCCGGTTCGACCCAGGCCGGCTTGTCGGCACGAGCGTGCGCTGTCACGGTCGGACGATTCGGATCAGCCAGGCGGACGCCGACATCGTCCGCAGGATCTGGGACGGCCCGACGACCCGTACCGGCGAACGGGTGTGGTACGGCCTGCCGCGCGGCGCGTCCTTCAGCTGGCTGGCCGGCACGGCCAAGCCACTGTTTGGCGCGCGGCGCGGCGCGCCGTTCCCTGTCGCCGCGGGCTGGATCCGCTACTTCCTGCTGCAGCAACCGCACCTCGACGTTTCCACCATCGGCTACCCCGAGTTCGAGCGCTTGTTCGACGAGTCCCAGGCCCGCTACGGCGCCGTCATCGGCTCCGACGAGCCCGACCTGTCCGCATTCCGCGCCGCCGGCGGCAAAATGATCACCTGGCACGGCCTGGCCGACCCGGCGGTCTTCCCGCAGGGCACGGTCGACTACCGCCGCCGAGTCGAATCCGCCATGGGCGGCGCCGAGGCTACCGATCGGTTCTACCGCGTCTTCCTCGCCCCGGGCGTGGGGCACTGCTCCGGCGGGGCCGGACCCGTCCCCACCGACCCGCTCGCGGCGCTCGTGGACTGGGTCGAACACGGCCGCGCGCCCGACACATTGCCGGCCGCCAGCACCGGCGTGCATCCGAACATCAGTGGCGTCCTGTGCCGCTACCCGCAGCAGGCAACCGCCGACCGCCCCTGTCGCTGACGGACCCGACGGTCGCCGACCGCCTACGAATGCTCGTCCCGCCGGAGGCCGGAGCGCGAACTACGCCGCGACGATCACGGAGCTGGTCGCCTCGGTGATACGCGGCCGCGGCACCTCGGACCGGCCCGAGGCGTACGCCGCGAGCGTCGTCGGTCGAGTCGTCCCCGACCTGCTCGGCTACGTGGTGGGTTCACCGGCAGTGTTCGGGTTCGCGGGGTTCAACGGTCGCCGGCTCGCCGATAACGCCCCGGAGGTCATGTTCTCTCCCTCGCAACGAACGCCGCCGTCCCCAGTGGACTGGCGGTTGGCGATGGCCAACGCAGCCAGTCCACCTTCCCTTACGTCATCCCTGCCCGGTAAGTAACGACACTGATCCCCGCTACCGGGATCTCTACGACAGCGCCGCGCGCCGCACCGGCGAGGGCTGGACCGTGCAACGGTGGCTGCGGCATTGGCTTGACACCCGCACCCGGATCCGGCCGACGACCCGGCTGCATCGCCGGCTACCGCAAACCCCACGCCCAGGTCTGGACCGAAGGTCGCGTCGAACATCATCTGCGGTCCGCGCTACGCCGTCCTGTTGCACGTAGAGCACCCAGCCCTGCAGCGGCGTGAACCGCCCGTCACTCGGGCATCGCGGGTTCGCGGCTCGCCGTCCTCGAACACAGCGGGCATCTGGGCCACATCGAGGAGCCAGCAGCGTTCGCGCAAGCCGTGGTGACCGGCCTTCTGCCCGGCTGAGCCACGCAGGCAATCGGGTGCGCCGACGGCTACTGCTCCGGCGACCTCGCTACGACACCGCGGCCACCGGGTCCACCAGGGCGGGGTCGATGCTCGGCATTGCCTCGACGAACTCGAGCGCATCGAGGATTGTCGTGGTGACCTGGTCGGGGGTGCGCATCCCGTCGACGGAGAGCAGGATGTCGTGACGGGCGTACCGGTCCAGGACCGGGCTCGTCAGCCGGTGGTAGAGCGCCAGGCGCCGCCGGATCACGGGTTCTGTGTCGTCCTGGCGGTGCTCGGTTGCGGCTCGGGAGAGCAGCCGCCGTACCACCTCGTCGTCGTCGGCCCGCAGGTGCAGCGCGACGTCGGGGGCCATCCCGAGTTCGGCCGCCATCTGGGACAGCGTCTCGGCCTGTGCGGGCGTCCTCGGGTAACCGTCCAGGACGTAGCCCACGCCGGTCGCCTTCGCCGCGATGAACTCCTCCCGGACCATCTCCAGCACGATGTCGTCGGGTGCCAGGGACCCGCAGTCCAGGTGCCGCCGCACGGCGCGACCGAGGTCTGTGCCGCGTGCGACATGGCTGCGCAGAAGGTCGCCGATGGCGATGTGTGGAATGCCGAAGTGGGCAGCGATACGGGAAGCCTGGGTTCCCTTCCCGGCTCCGGGTGGGGCGATCATCAGCAGCCGCACGGGGTGTCTCCTCGCAGTCGTTCGTCGCGGACCGTTCTGTGCGCGATCTGAATGCTGCTTGGTGCGGCCGGGGCACGGCATGGGTCACATAACTACACCCCCTGGGGTCATCATCCCCTGGCGTCATCCGGGCCGGCCGTCTGCCGGGGCCAGCGGTACGTCAGTGAGCCGCCATGCATGCCCTGTCGGCGGACGAGCCGGAGCTGCCGACAACGCCGCTGCCGGTGCAGTCATGTGACACATGCACCGGGGCCGGTGGCCGTCACACCATGCACCTATGGCCACCGACCGATCCCGAATATTGCGCGCCCCGTCAGCGTCGCGCTGTCCGCCGACCGCCGCCTACGGGTCGTCGCAGTCGCCGATGGCGCCGTGGACCTCCGGGCAAGGATCGTCGCCGAAGCCCACTCCACCAGCCCAGCCGTCGATGAGCCGGGTCGGTGGCGGTGGGACGGACACCGAAGCAGTCGCCCCCGAGGGAGGGAGACACGAGATGCGGATACTGATGCTCGCGCCACCGGGTGTGGGCAAGAGGACGTTGGGCGCGGTGATCGCCGCCCACTTCAACGTCCCGCACATCGCGATGGGTGAGTTGCTGCGGGCCCACGTCGCCCGGCATACGGACCTCGGTCGTGCAGCGCAGGCTCACCTGGACCGCGGGGAATCGGTACCCGACGAGGTGGTGCTGGACGTGGCCCGCCGGGAACTCACGGCGGCCAGGGCGGGCGGCGAGTACCTGCTCGAAGGGATGCCGCGCACGCTGCCCCAGGCACAACAGGGCTACCGGATCGCGCTGCACCTGGGGATGACCGCGAACGTCGCGCTGTACCTGAGGGTCGATGACGACGAGCTGGTTCGGCGCCTACTGGCTCGAGCCGCTCTCGAACGCCGTCAGGACACCGAGGACCTCATCCGCGATTGGCTCGGGCTGTACCACCAGGCGACCGAACCGCTGGTTTCGTGGTACTTCCAGCGCGGCATCCTCGTCATCGCCGACGCGATGAGGCCCACCATCCAGGTCGGCAGGGAGATCGTTGCCGCACTCGAGGCGATGCGGCCACTGCTCGACCACGTCCCCGAGCAGCTACGCCAGTCCGTCGACCTCACTGGGCTGGAGGCCGGGTCCGGCCCTTCGGCAGACTCGGGCCTGTCCGGGATCCCCTCGCTGTCGTCCCTGAAGGAGCGGCTCCGTCTCGGTGCCGACGAACGCCGGTGAGGCATTGGTGCTCAATCGTCGTCGGGTGAAATCGTCTCCAGCGCGTCGCGCAGTGCCGCACGAGAGGTGATGCCGAGCTTGGGGTACAGCCGGTGCAGGTGGGCGCCCACCGTCCGATGGGACAGGAAGAGGCGTTGGCCGATCTCTTTGTTCGTCATCCCGGTGGCGGCCAGCGTGGCGATCTGCCACTCCTGAGCGGTCAGGGTGGACGTGTGGGTGCCCGGTCGAGTGGCGGTGGCGACCCCGCTGGCACGTAGCTCGTTGTGGGCCCGTTGTGCCCACGGTCGTGCGCCGAGCCGGTCGAAGGTTTCGGTGGCCGCCCGAAGGTGCATCCGGGCACGGGTGGTGTCGCGGGTGCGGCGCAGCCATTGCCCGTAGGCGAGGTGGACACGCGCGTGTTCCCACGGCCACCGGTCGGCGTCGGGCAGTGACAGGGCGGCCTCGAACAACGGGCCGGCATGGTCGTCGTCAGCGGCCAGGGCCGCGGCCCCGGCGGCGATCAGCGCGGTGTGGGAGGAGTAGTGGGCGAGGCCGGCCTGCTGGGCGGCGGCGACGTGGGCGCGGGCCTCCTCGACCCGCCCGGTGCGCACGTCCGCCTCGACCAGGTCCAGGACCATCCATCGCGCAGGGATGCCGGTGCCGGGGATGTCTGGCTGGCTGATCCAGGAGGTCTCGGCGTAGGCGCCTTCGTAGTCGTCCTGGCCCAGGGCCGCGATGGCGCGCGCATGCCGGGCGAATGCCTGCGTCAGCCCGAGGCCCCGCGGCGCGGCCCAGGTCATGACCTCGCTGGTCAGCGACCGGGCGAGGTCGGCGTTGCCGCGGACGGCGGCAATAAATGCCGGCCTGATCCGAAGCTGTGCCTTGAGCAGGTGATAGCCGTAGGTCGCTGCCAGGTCCAGCCCCTCCTGCACCATAGTCTCGGCCTCGTCCCACTGCCCGTGGTAATAGGAGTCGATGGTGAGCAGCACCAGTCCGGTGAGCACCAAGATGATCGCTCCGCCGTCGCGTTCTTGTTCGATCATGCGCTGGACCAGGTACCGATGGTCGGACAGCACGTCCATCCGCACGGCTGCGAAGGCCAGGGGGGTGAGCCACTGGGGTGCCGCGTCGGTGGGCAGGGCGGCGAAGGCCCGGGCGAGGGCCTCGCGTATTGATACGGGGGTTCGGGCCGGATGGGTGAACGCGTCGTAGCACAGCCGCAGGGGCGTCGCCAGCTCCGGGTCGAACCGGCCCAGCGCGCTGCCCAGAAGATCCCAGAACGTGGTCCGGGCGGCGTAGATACAGACGAACAGCAACGCGTACAGCAGATCGTCGATCCACGTACTGGTGGTCCCGGCGGTGTCTGCGTCGTCGAGCGCCCGGGTCAGCAGGCGATACGCGCCATCGACATCGCCGTCGGCATGAAGCAGGTAGACCGCCGTCGCGGCGGCGAAGACCGATCCGCGGCGCGTACCCGAGACCGATCTGGCGTCATCCGCCTTCCGGGCGTCGGCCAACAGTCTGGTCACCCGATCCAACGGGCCGGTGCTGCTCGCCAGATACGCGGCCTCGATCAACCGGCGGGCCCGGTCGGCCGGCTGCGGGCTGAGCTCGGCCGCGCGCACCAGCGCGGTCAGCGCGGCGCCCGTACCGTCGCGCCGGAACTCGGAAAGGAACGCCTGCTCCAGCGCGTGGGCCACCATTTCGTCCGGGCCGGTCGCGGCTTCGGCCAGATGCCACGCCCGTGCGCACGGATCGTCAGAGACGTCGGCCAGAGCCGCGTGCGCCGAGCGACGCTCGCCCGGCGAGGACAGCTGCACGATCGTCGAGCGGATCAGCGGAGGGCGAAACGACATATGGCTGGCGACCGGGTCCGTGCAGATCAGGCCGGCCTGTCGTGCCGGCTCGAGATCGTCGACATTCCCACGACCCTGGGCGACCGGCAGGAGCGTGGCCACACTCGCATCGGGCGCCAGCGCGGCCAGCAGCAGCAGGTGCTGGGTGGGTGCGGGCAGACGCTCGATCGCGGGGGCGAAGGCGGCTTCAAGCCGCCGGGTAAGCGGCAGGAACGTGGGCAGCGGGTCTTGGCCGGCGCGCTGCCGACCGGCCATGGCCGCCGGCAACTCGCGCAGCGCGAGGGGGTTACCCGCAGCCTCGTCGAGCACTCGCCGCCGCACCGGCGGTGCCAGGTCCGGATGCCGAGTGTCCAGCAGGGTGGCCGCTGGTCGCTCGGCCAACGGTCCGATTTCGCGTTCCGGCAGCCCCACCCGGTCGAAGAGGGGAGGTGTCTCGGTGCGGGCCGCAGCCAGGAAGACCACGGGAGTGTCCGCGAGCCGGCGGGCAACCAAGCCCAGCACCGTTGCGCTGGCGCGATCGAGCCACGGCACGTCGTCGACCAGCAGCACCGGACGTTCGGCCGCGGCCTCACCCAGCAGCGCCAGCACCGCCATCGAGACGACCAACGGATCCAACGAGGCCGCCTGAGCAAGGTCGAAGACGGCGTGGAGGACGTCACGCTGGTCGCCGGCCAGCCGGTCAGCCCCCTCGCGCAGCGCGTAGAACAGCTGGTTCACCACCGAGTAGCTGACCTCGGCCTCGGATTCCACCCCGGAGGCACGCAGCACCCGCATCCCGGCCGCTTCCGCCTGCACCGCCGCGGCCTCCAGCAGCGATGTCTTGCCGACCCCGGCCTCGCCGTACAAAATCAGACTGGGACCAGTCGAGCTGTGCCCGGCAAGCAACGCCGCGATCAGCTCCAGCTCATCCGTGCGCCCCAGCAGGCCGGCCTCGGGCCTTGATCCCATCAGCTGTCCCCGTGTGGATGATGCTTGTTGGGAAGACGTTGATGATCGACCGGAAATCTGTGGCGATCACCGCGCGAGGATCCCTTGCTTCTGCAACCTTAGCGCCCTTGATCAGCTGATTCTCACCCGCTGACCGTCGTCGGTCCGCTGGCGAGCCGGAAATGCCCGTTGGTCCTGCCCGGAGAGGAACGCGCCGGCCGGTCGATCTCACCATGCTCGGCCTCGCGTTGACCGAGCCGCCACCGCCGCGTCGGCCTGAGGCCCAGCCTCCGATCACTCCTGCGGCGTCCGCGCGCTCAGGACAGGTCCCACGACGCTGGTGTGCCAGGAACACGGTCTCCGACGAACACCGCGCGATGTCGTGCAGGCCCCGCTCGTGAGCCGTCTCGGCGAGTGCAGACGCGGTTTCGGAATCCGTGACGCCGAGGACGAGCCGTAGGACCTCGGCCGGAACTCCCTGGTCGAGATGCTGCTGTGCATAGTCGACGAGATCGCGATCGTGCCGGCCGCGTGTGGGACAAGGGGGTCAGCAGCAGCACCAGCAGGACGGTGGCCAGGGCAGCCGCGGTGGTCATCGTGGCCAAGGGTTGCGGTCGCCGAAGTGACCGCCGAGGTTCGTGCCGGCCAGCGCGGCGGCGACACCTACCGCGCTGATGTGGTGATCGGCGCCGACGGGCACCGCAGCGTCGTGCGCGCCGTGGTCGCCCCGGACAAGCCCGAGGCGAGGGCGCCAAGTTCTGGCTGCACGTGCTGACCGAGTTGAAGAACTGCGGTGTCGCGGACGCGTGCATGGTGGTCTGTGACGGGCTGAAGGGGCTGCGATCGAAACGGCCTGGCCCCTCGCGGTGGTCCAGACCTGCGTCATCCATCTGCTGCGCAACAGCTTCCGTTATGCCGGCCGGCAGCACTGGGACGGCATCGCCAAGCGCTGCGACCGGTCTACACGGCTGCGACCGAGGCCGCGGCAAGGGAACGCTTCGCCGAGTTCACCGAGGTGTGGGGCAGCCGATATCCGGCGATCGTAAGGCTGTGGGACAACGCCTGGGCAGAGTTCGTGCCGTTCCTGGCCTTCGACACCGAGATCCGCACAGTCGTGTGTTCTACCAACGCGATCGAGTCGGCGAATGCCCGGATCCGCCGGGCCGTCCGCGCTCGCGGGCACTTCCCGAACGAGGCCGCCGCGCTGAAGTGCGTCTACCTCGCGGTGATGAGCCTCGACCCGACCGGCAGTTGAGTTACACCGTTTAGTTGGCTCTGGCGCAAAGACGGTGGTGGTCTCGGCGCTCATGCGAGCAGGATTCTGTGTCGTAGCAACGGGAATCCGGCTCTGCCGTACATTTGGCGC
>NZ_JBEZDS010000057.1:0-68144 GCF_040648435.1 Dactylosporangium sp. NPDC049140
TGTTGAGCACGTCCTGCCAGCCGGCCCGCAGGCCCGCGTCGAGCCCGAGCTGGTTGCTCACGGCGATGACGACGACCGCGGTCACCGCCGGGTGGCGCCCGGGGAACGAGAGCGCGGCGGCCGGCAGCGTCGTGCCGAACTCGCGACAGGCCTCGGCCAGGTCGGCCGCGCGCCGGATCAGGTCCGGGGGCGCGTCGCCGTACTCGTAGTGCAGTCCGGCCCGCGGCACGTCCTCGGCCAGCAGGCCGCTGTTGAAGACCCCGGCCGCGAGCACGGCGACGCCGGCCGCGGCACAGGCCGGCAGCAGGGTCTCGCCGGCCGGCTGTTCGAGGAGGGTGTACCGCCCGGCGACCATGACGACGTCGGGCGCGCACTCGGCCACGAGCCGCGCGAGTACACCCGCGTCCTTGGAACCGGCCCCGACGGCGCCCACCACCCCCTCGGCGCGCAGCTCGGCGAGGGCCGGGAAGCCGTGGCGCAGCGCCGCCTCCGGCGCGAACTCCGGATCGTGCAGCAGCGCCACGTCGACGCGGTCGAGGCCGAGCCGGCCCAGGCTCTCCTCCAGCGAGCGGCGCACCCCGTCGCGGCTGAAGTCCCACACCCGGCGGTGCGTGCGCGGGACCGCGAAGCCGTCGGCGAGGTCGTCGCCGCCGTCGGCGGTGGGCTCGAGGAGCCGCCCGACCTTGGTGCTCACCGTGTATTCGCCGCGCGGCCGGCCCGCGAGCGCCGCCCCGAGCCGCCGCTCCGAGAGGCCGAGGCCGTAGTGGGGCGCGGTGTCGAAGTACCGGACGCCGCAGTCCCAGGCCGCGTCGACGATGGCGCGGGCGTCGGCGTCGGAGCGCTCGCGCCAGAGGTTGCCCAGCTGGGCGCAGCCGAGGCCGAGCGCCGTCACGCCGGGGGCCTGACTCGCAGGCCGTGCATGCCGCCGTCGACGGAGAGCACGGCGCCGGTGGTCGCGCTGGCCAGCGGGCTGGCCAGGTAGGCGATGGCGTGCGCGACCTCGTCGGCCGAGACCAGCCGGCCGGTGGGCTGGCGGGCCTGCAGCGCGGCGAGCTCGGCGGCGGGGTCGGCGGCCTGGTCGAGCAGCCGCCGCACCCACGGGGTGTCGGCGGTGCCCGGGTTGACGCAGTTGACCCGGATGCCCTCGCGCACGTGGTCGGCGGCCATGGCGGCGGTAAGCGACTGCACGGCGCCCTTGGTCGCGCTGTAGAGGGCCCGGTCCGGCAGTCCCGTGTGCGCCACGATCGAGCAGGTGTTGACGATCGCGGCGTGCGCCGAGCGGCGCAGGTGCGGCAGCGCGGCGCGGGTGACCCGGACCAGGCCGACGACGTTGACGTCGTAGACGCGGTGCCACTCCTCGTCGGCGTTGGCCTCCACGGTGCCGATCGCGCCGACGCCGGCATTGTTGACGAGGATGTCGATGCCGCCGAGGTGCTCGGCCGCGGCGGCGACGCCCGCGCGCACGGCGGCGTCGTCGGTGACGTCGGCGACGAAGCCGGCGACGCCCTCCGGGATGCCGTCGGTGCGCAGGTCGAGGCCGGCCACGCGGGCGCCCAGCCCGGCGAGATGGCGGGCGGTGGCCAAGCCGATCCCGGACGCGGCCCCGGTGACGACGGCGGCGAGACCGTCGAACTCTCCAGTCACGAACTCTCCCAAACATCGGAGGATTGCTGTCTACCAGCCGGAGACTGCCCGCCGCAAGGGGTTGGCGAGGGTCTATAGATAGGATGTTCGTTACTCCATACCGCGCTTCCCCGGCGTCCAGAACGGCTTGGTCAGCACCGAGCGCCGCGGCCAGCCCCGGTCGCGGACGAGGTGCTGCCGCACGGCCTGCACGGCGCGCGCCTCCCCGGCGACATAAGCCTGCCCGGGTTCCGGCGGAAGATCCAGCAGCCGTACCGCATCGATGAGGCCGTCCCGGGGCGCCCACGTGACGTTGCCGTCGAGGGCGAGCCGGTCCGCGGGCCCGGCCTCGACCACGACCCGGCTCGCGGCGCGCTCGGCGGCCGGCAGCGCCCGCAGCATGGGGCCGAACGCGACCGACGCGGTCTCCTCGCCGACGAAGAGGTGGTAGCGCGCCGGGCGCGTCACGAAGTCGCCCTTGGGCCGGCTCAGCAGCACCTCGTCGCCGGGCTCGGCCGCGGCCATCCAGCGCGCGCCCGGGCCGTCGCCGTGCAGCAACGCCTGCAGCTCGATGGTGTCGGCCTCGCGGCTCCACACGGAGTAGGTGCGCAGTAGCGGCCCGAAGGCGCCCTTCGGACCGACGTCGACGCGCACCTGCTGGCCGGGCCGCCACTCGGCGTCACGCAGCGCGCCGGCCCGGAGGCGCAGGCGGCGGAACCGCCCGGTGATCTCGGCCTCGACGACCGCGGCGCGCACGAACAGCCTCTCCCACAGCTTCATGCCGCGGGACGCTACAGCTTATCGGCGATATATCGGAACCTTCGCCTGGTGCATTGTTGCAATGCACCGGACGAGGGTTCCGGCCATGGAAGTTGCTAGATGTCCTCGTCCAGCTGCGTGCCGCGGCGCGGGTCGCGGATGCTGCGGCCGGTCGAGTCGACGGCGCCCTCGTCCACGAGGCCGCCGCGGGCCAGCTGGTGCTCGAGGCTCTGCTTGCGCTCGGCCTCGAAGCGCGCCGCCTCGCGGGCCGCCGCCTCGGGGCTGTTCGGGTCGATTCCGGTCGGGTCATGCGCGTTCATGCTGCTCACTCCCAGTGCTCGGCGATGCGGGGACGGGCGGGTCGGGACACAGTACCCAGGGTGAACTGCGCTAATCCAGAGACGTGATGCTCCGGATTCTCACAGCACCGCCGTCGCGTGGATAGATTCGAGGCGAGAGCAATCTGCGACTCGAAGGAGACCTGACGCATGTCAGCACAGAGCAGCGCGGCGAACGCGGGCACGATCGACGTCGGCGGCGACCTGACCGTCAACCGGCTCGGCTTCGGCGCGATGCGCATCACCGGCGACGGGATCTGGGGTCCGCCCCGCGACCGCGAGGAGGCCAAGCGGGTCCTGCGCCGGGCCGTCGAGCTGGGCGTGAACTTCATCGACACTGCCGACTCCTACGGCCCCGACGTCAGCGAGGAGCTGATCGCCGAGGCGCTGCACCCCTACGCCGACGACCTGGTCATCGCCACGAAGGGCGGCCTGGTGCGGCCGGGCCCGAACAGCTGGGACGCCGACGGGCGGCCCGAGCACCTGCGCGCGGCGCTCGAGGGCAGCCTGCGCAAGCTGAAGGTCGACACGATTCCGCTGTACCAGTTCCACCGCGTCGATCCCCGCGTCCCGCTCGAGGACTCGGTCGGAGCGATCGCCGAGCTCAAGGCCGAGGGCAAGATCCGCCACATCGGCGTATCGAACTTCACCGAGGAGCAGCTGCGGGCCGCGCAGCGGATCACCCCGGTGGTGTCCATCCAGAACCGCTACAACGTCGACGACCGCGGCTCGGAGTCGCTTGTCGACCTGTGCGAGCAGGAGTCGATCGTCTTCCTGCCGTGGGCGCCGATCCAGAACCTCGACGGCAACGCCGCGATCGAGGCGGTCGCGAAGAAGTACGAGGTCACGCCCCGCCAGATCGTGCTCGCCTGGCTGCTGGCACGCTCCTCGGCGGTGCTGCCGATCCCCGGCACCGGCTCCGTCGGCCACCTCGAGGACAACATCGCGGCCGCCGGCATCGAACTGTCACCGCAAGAGGTCTCGGACATCACCCGCAACGCGTAAAAAAGAATCTCGGGCGCGATGTCGGATCCGGGCCCTCCCCTTCGAGGAGGGGATGAAGGACCTACTCGAACAAGGGAGACGACATGCGTTACGTGATGCTGCTCGAGGCGACCCACCAGCCGTCGACGCCGCCGCCCGCCGGGCTCATGGAGGCGATCATGAAGCTCGGCGAGGAGGCGACGGTGGCCGGGGCGCTGCTGGACAACGCCGGCCTGCTGCCCAGCGCGGCCGGCGCGAAGATCACCGTCACCGGCGGCGACCTGACCGTGACCGACGGCCCGTTCGCGGAGACCAAGGAGCTGATCAGCTACGCGCTGTACTCGGTGCGCTCCAAGGAGGAGGCCGTCGAGTGGTGCTCCCGGTTCATGAAGGTCCACCGCGACCTGTGGCCGGAATGGGCGGGCACCTGCCGCCTCCTGCAGGTCATGGAATTCTGAGCCGCTGAGATGCCGGACCAGCCGGACGTGAGCCGCGTGGTGGAGGCGGTCTACCGCATCGAGTCCGCCCACATCATCGGCGCCCTGGCCCGGCTGGTCCGGGACGTCGGGGTCGCCGAGGAGCTGGCCCAGGACGCGCTCGTGATCGCGCTGGAGCAGTGGCCGGCCCGGGGCGTGCCCGACGCCCCGGGCCCCTGGCTCATGGCCACGGCGAAGCACCGGGCGGTCGACTACCTGCGCCGCCAGGAGACGTACCGCCGGAAGCTGGCCGTGGTGGGCGCCGACGACGAGGTCGACGAGGAGTCGGAGATCGTCGACGCCCTGGACGACCACATCGGCGACGACACGCTGCGCCTGATCTTCACGGCCTGCCACCCGAACCTGACGACGGAGTCCCAGGTCGCGCTGACCCTGCGCATGCTCGGCGGCCTGCGCACGGACGAGATCGCGCGCGGCTTCCTGACCACGGAGGCGACGGTCTCCCAGCGCATCCTGCGAGCGAAGAAGGCCCTGCACGGCGTCGCGTTCGAGCTGCCGCCGCCGGGCGAGCTCCCGGCCCGGCTGTCGGCGGTACTGGGCACCGTCTACCTGATCTTCAACGAGGGCTACGCGGCCACCGCGGGCGACGACTGGTCCCGCCCCCAGCTGTGCGAGGAGGCCCTGCGCCTGGGCCGGGTCCTGAGCGGCCTGCTGCCGAACGCGCCGGAGGTCCACGGCCTGACCGCGCTGATGGAGCTCCAGGCCTCGCGGCTCCCGGCCCGCAACGATCACGAGGGCCGCCCGGTGCTGCTGAAGGACCAGGACCGCCTGCGCTGGGACCGCCTGCTGATCAGACGGGGCCTGGAGGCACTGGAGCGCGCCGAGCGCCTGGGCGTCCTGGGCCCGTACGGCCTGCAGGCGGCGATCGCGGCGTGCCACGCCCGGGCGACGACCTTCGAACGGACGGACTGGGGGCGCATCGCGGCCCTGTACCAGCTGCTGTCCCACGTCACGAAGTCGGCGGTGGTCGAGCTGAACCGGGCCGTCGCGGTCGGGATGTCCGAGGGCCCGGCCGCGGGGCTGGCGCTGCTCGACGAGCTCAGCGCGGCGCGGCGGCTGGTCGGGTACCCCCATCTCCCGGCCGCCCGGGGCGAGCTCCTGGAGCGCCTCGGACGCCTCGACGAGGCCCGGACGGCGTTCGCGGAGGCGGCCGCGCTGACCCGGAACGAGGCCGAACGCGAGTTGTTCCGCAACCGCGCCTTTTGAACCGCCCTCGCGGTGGGAAAGAGGACGATGTGCGGTTTCTGGGCGGACGGTACCGGCTACGACGCAAGCTGGGCGAGGGCGGGATGGCCAGCGTCTGGGCGGCGCACGACGAGGTGCTGGACCGTGAGGTGGCCGTCAAGCTGCTGACCCCCGAGCACACCGCCGACCGGGAGGCGTTCGACCGGGCCCGCAACGAGGCCCGCTCCGGGGCCCGCTTCGCCCACCCGAACGTGGTGTCGGTGTACGACTTCGGCACCTCGCGGCGCGCCGGACGGGGCACCGCGTACCTGGTCATGGAGCTGGTCGAGGGCCAGCCGCTGGACGCCGTCATGAGCGAGGGCCCGCTCGACTGGCGGGTCGCCGGGCGGGTGTGCGCCGAGATCGGGGCGGGCCTGGCCGCGGCGCACGGGCACGGCATCGTGCACCGCGACATCAAGCCGGCCAACGTGGTGCTCACCCCGGCCGGAGCCAAGATCCTCGACTTCGGCGTGGCCGCGCGCACCGGGCAGCCGGACCATCTGCCGGACGGGACGCTGCTCGGCACGCCGTCGTACCTGGCGCCGGAGCGGCTGGAGCGGGGCGCGGCGGCCCCGCCGGCCGACGTGTACGCGGTCGGGGTGCTGCTCTACCAGTGCCTGACCGGCCGCCTGCCGTGGCCGGCCGACACCGATGCGCAGGTGCTGCACGCGCACCGGCACACCCCGCCCGCGCCGCTGCCCGAGATCGCCGGGCTGCCCGAGGAGCTCGCCGAGGTCTGCACGGCGAGCCTGGACAAGCTGCCGGAGGCGCGGCCGACCAGCGTGGCGCTCGCGCTGCTCCTGTCGGCCGCGGTCGACGTGCCGGTACACGTGCCGCCCGTGCTCCGCCCGCACGCCATGTCGCCGTCGAGGCACGCGACGACCGAGGCGATATCCGTTTGACCGCCGTGTAATTGTCACGGTGTGAGCGACTATCTGGGGATCAACCGCGCCCAGTGGGACGAGCGCGCGCCGGCGCATGCGGCCTCGCGTGGGTACAACCTCCGGGGTTTCGACGATCCGGAGCACCTGAGCAACGTCGTCCGCTTCGACCGGCCCCGCCTCGGCGACGTGCGCGGCCTGCGGGCCGTGCACCTGCAGTGCCACATCGGCACCGACACGCTCTCCCTGCACCGGCTCGGCGCCCGGGTCACCGGCCTCGACTTCTCCCCCGCCTCGCTGGCCGAGGCCCGCGCCCTGGCCGAGCGCGCGGGGGCGGACATCGGCTACGTCGAGTCGGACCTCTACGGCGCCCCCGACGTGCTCGAGGCCGGCGCGTTCGACCTGGTGTACACCGGGGTCGGCGCCCTGTGCTGGCTGCCCGACGTCCGCCGGTGGGCCGGCGTCGTCGCGGCCCTGCTGCGCCCCGGCGGCCGGCTGTTCATCCGCGAGGGCCATCCCATGATGTGGTCGATCGACGAGACCCGCAAGGACGGCCTGCTCGTCGTCGGTTTCCCGTACTTCGAGACGCCGGATCCGCTCGTGTGGGACGAGGCCGAGTCCTACGTCGACACCGACGGCGCCGCGTTCCAGCACACCGTCACCCACTCGTGGAACCACGGGCTGGGCGAGATCGTGGGCGCGCTGCTCGGGGCCGGGCTCGAGCTGACCATGCTGGAGGAGCACGACAGCTGCCCCTGGGACTTCTACCCCGGCCGTACCGTCGAGGGCCCGGACGGGGAGCACCGGCTGGCCGAGGGGCGCGAGCGGTTGCCGCTTACATACACTCTTCAGGCGCGTAGACCGTCGTTCTCATAGTGTGGGAGGCCGAGCCGTGGGCGAGGAGCAGGACGTCAATCGGGTCGTGGCCGAGGCCGCCCGGGCCGCCCGGGCCGCGGCCGCCCCGCTCGCCGCGGCGCCGGCCAAGACCATCGACGAGGCGCTGCGCGGGATGGCCCGCCGCCTCGCCGCCGGCCCCGCCCCGATCCTCGAGGCGAACCGCGCCGACGTGGCCGCGGCCGAGGCCGGCGGGATGAGCGGCGGCCTGCTCGACCGGCTGCGCCTCGACGAGGCCCGCCTCGCCGGCATGGCCGAGCAGCTGAACATCCTCGCCGACGTGGAGCCCGAGCCGGCCCGGCGCACCGTCCGCGAGCTCGGCGGCGGCCTGGTGCTGCAGGAGTGGCGCCGCCCGGTCGGCGTCATCGGCGCCAACTACGAGGCCCGCCCCAACGTGACGGTGGACGTCGCCTCGCAGCTGATCAAGAGCCAGAACGGCGGGGTGCTGCGCACCGGCTCGGCCGCCCTGGCCTCGGCGACCGCCCTCATGGACGAGATCGTCGCGCCGGCCCTGGCCGAAGCCGGCCTCGACCCGGCCGCGGTGCAGCTCATCCGGGCCCGGGGCCGCGCGACCGCCGACGCCCTCGTCGCCCAGCCCGGCCTGATCCCGCTGGTGATCCTGCGCGGCAGCGGCGAGAGCACCCGCACCCTGGCCGAGAAGGCGGCGCTGCAGGGCGTGCGCACGCTGGCCCACGCCGACGGCGGGGGCGTGCTCTACATCGACGCCGCGGCCGACCTGGACAAGGCCTTCGCGCTGGTCGACGCCGGCCTCGACCGCCTCGGCGTGTGCAACCGGCTCAACCTGCTGCTCATCCACCGCTCGCGGTACGACGAGCTCGTGCCGCGGGTGAGCGCCGCCGTGGGGCCCCGGATCGCGGTCTCGGCGCCGCCGCACGCGCACGCGCTGGGCTACGAGTGGGCGCTGGACTCCGACCGCGAGGCGACCATCACCGTGGCGCCCGTCGACTCCCCGCTCGCCGCGGCGCGCCTGGCCAACGACGAGACGTCGGGGCTGGCCGCGGGCATCGTGACCGAGGACGCCGCGGCGGCCCGGGAGTTCCTCGGCGCCTACGCCGGGACCGGGGCGTTCTGGAACGCGACGACCCGGCTGCTGGACGGGTTCAAGCTGCTCAACGTGCCCGAGACGGGGATCAACATCGACCGGGTGCCGGGGCCGCGGGGGCCGGTGACGTTCCGGGACCTGTCGCTGCGGCAGTACGCGGTGGTGCCGGCCAACCGGCTGGCCGACCTCTTTCAGTAACGGAACACGGCCACCGCCCGGCGCAGGTCGCCGGCGATGTCGCCCAGCTCCTCGGCCGTGGCGGCCGTGCCCTTCGACCGCGGCCGCGATCGCCGTCTGGGCGTCGCGGATGGTCGTGATGACCTCGCCGGTCGGCTCGATCGCCTGCCCCGCGGCGGCCGAGTCGCGCTGGATGGCCTCGACGCGCTGGGCGATGTCCCCGGTGGCGCGGGCGGTCTCCTGGGCCAGGTCCTTCGCCTCGGTCGCCACGACCGCGAAGCCCTTGCCGGCGGCGCCGGCGCGGGCGCGGGCGGCCTCGATCGTGGCGTTGAGCGCCAGCAGGTTGGTCTGCTCGGCGATCTCGAGGGCGGCGCGGTCGCTCGTCTCCCCGGCCACGGGCAGCGCGATGAACTCGCTCCACGCCTGGTCCAGCCCCGTGTTCGCCGCCTGCACGTTCTGCAGCGCGGCCGCGATGTCGGCGGGCGTCATGGCGAGGGCCATGTTCGAGACCTCGGCCTGGACCGTCTTGAAAAACACCCCGACGTCGTCGAGGTCGGCGATGTCCTGGAGGTTGTCGCTGTACATCAGGCGAAGCCGGCTTCACGGCGATCGGTAGATTCCGCACCATGTCCGGCTAATCGGCCGGATGTCCGACTATGTGAGCAATGTTTCGCGGATCCAGTCGTGCAGGGGGTCCACCCGGGTGGTGGTCTCCTCCTGGTCGTGCGGGCACGAGGCCCCCGTGCTCTCCACCGAGACCAGCACCGGGGACCGGCCGGGCTCGGCGAAGTAGGGGGCGCCCGAGTCGTACTCGCACGCGCTCGTGTCGAGCGCGGGGCGGTACCCCTTCACCCCGACCGTGACCGGGGCGACCGAGGACACCCGGACCTGGCCGGTCCGCAGCTGCCGGGACGGGGCCGGGTCCGCGGCCGCGAGCTTGCCCCACCCGGTGATGCGCAGTACGGCGCCGGTCCGGGGCGCCTTCTCCGCCACGCGCAGCGGCACGACGTCGTGCACCGGCCGGTCGAGCTTGGCCAGCGCGATGTCGCCGCTCGGGGCCTGGCGCACGGAGACGACCTTCGCCACGTGGCCGGTCCGGTGCGACAGGTCCGCGCGCCCGATCGTCGCGGTGGTCTCGTACGGCACCGCCCCCGACACCGGGTTGCGCCGCGGATCGTGGAAGCAGTGCCCGGCGGTGATGATCCACCAGGGGGACAGCAGGGCCGCCGAACAGGCGCTGCCGTAGCCGGTGCCGCCGGGCTTCGGGATGCCGGTCATGGTCAGCTGTACCGCGAACCGGTACCGCCCCTCGGGCACCGGACCTCCGTTCGCGACGGCGCCGGCGGGCGTGGCGAGGCTCGTCGCGGCCGCGGCCACCACGGCGGTGAAGGCGATCGAGCGGGCCAGCCGTGACAACGGGCCCGTCACAGAGTGGCGGACATGTCGGTGAAGACCGGGTCCGTCAGCTCGCCCTCCCCCGTGATGCGCAGCGACGAGACCTGCGTCGGCGGGGTGCGGCGGTCCCAGATGCGCTGGTTGCGGATCGTCGCCGAGCGCACCCGGGCGTTCACGCAGATCCCCGCGGCCGGATGCCCTGCGGTCCCGTTGCCTCGGATGCGGTTGCTCACCAGGAACGGGTCGATCAGCTCGCCGTCGAGGCGGATGCCGTCGCCGCCGTTGTCCCAGATGTCGTTGCCGTCCAGGACCATGTCGCTGGCCGGGACCGAGATCGCGCCCGGGAGGTTGTGCTGGCGGTACCCGTGCCCGCGGTTGCGGCTGATGCGCGTCGCGCTCACGGTGTAGCCGCCCGGGGTGTTGCCGATGCTCACGCCGTCGCCCGGGTTGTCGTCCACCACGCAGCCGCTCAGCACGCCGTAGCGGCCGGCCACGTGCGTGGTGCCCTGGCCGGACACGTCGAAGCCCGCGGTGTGGTTGCCGATCATGGTGCAGCCCGAGACCAGCAGGCCGTCGGCGCCCCAGTCGGAGATGCCGTACTCGTTGTCCTCCGCGTGGCAGCCGATGATGCGGATGCCCCGCGGCGGCGTCCAGGCGGCGTCCTGGAGCTCGACGAAGATGCCGTTGGTCCCGTTGCGCCGGGTCACGCACTCGGACACGGTCAGGCGCTCGACCGGTCCCCAGCCGCCCACGCCGATGCCGATCCCCGCGCCGCCCTTCTCCCAGCCGGCGTCGAGCCGGCCGCAGTGCACCGCGATCACGCGCTCCACGGTGCAGTCCTGCAGGAAGTCGCAGCCGAAGCCGGTCGCCGGGGTGTCGTGGATGTACAGGTCGCGGAAGGAGGCGCGGACGACGTACTGCAGCCCGAGGCCCTTGGCGAGCACGTCGTACGCCGGCAGCGCGATCTGCGAGCCGTCGATCTCGAAACCGGCGAAGGTGACGTCGGCGATCGGGCGATCGGGCGCGGCGCCGTGCTGCAGGGTGGTCCAGAACGCCAGCGGCACCGGGGTGCTCGGCGCGCCCGGGTTGGACAGCACGAACCGGGTGGCGCCCGGACCGTCGCCGATCAGCGAGACGCCGGTGCGCCAGACGGTGCCGGCGTCGTGGATCGCGTAGGTCGCCGCGGGGCAGTGGATGACCTCGCCCGGCGGGCACGAGTCGACCAGCTTCTGCAGGGCCGGCTGGTCGTTGGTGACGCCGTCGCCGGTGAGGCCGTGGTCGAGCGCGTTGATCACGTGGGGTCGGATACCCGCAGGGCTCCGAGTATGCGTGCGAGCTCGGCCCGATCCCGCTCGGGCAGCGCGGCGAAGAACCGCTCGGCCTGGGCGCCGCGCTCGGCCCGGATCCGCTCGGCGGCGTCGGCGCCGGCCGGGGTCAGCCGCACCAGGGTGGCCCGACGGTCGGCCGGGTCCGGGAGCCGCTCCACCAGCCCGCGCTCCTGCAGCCCGTCGACGACCTCGGTGGTCGAGCGCGGGGCGATGCGCAGGTGGTCGGCCAGCTCGCTGAGCCGCATGGTGCCGTGCCGGACGAGCACCATGAAGGCCCGCCCCTGCCCGGGCGTGATCCCGAACGGCTGCAGGGACTCGTGGGACCGGTGCCGCAGCTGCCGGGCGACGCTCCAGAACAGCTCGGAGAGGTTCTCATCCTCCACGGGAACAAGGTACCAGGGGTTTGTGTTGTTGCCTCATAGTGAGGTACCCTCAGCATATCCCGACAGGAAGGTGTTCCCCTTGGAGCCCAATCCCCCCACCCGCGCCCGCGGGAGCCGTAAGCCCTCCGCCGCCGAGAAAGAGCAGGCCAAGCAGGTTTCGCTGGCCCGCATCGGGCGGCTCTTCACCGCGCACCGCGGCCGCCTGGCCGGCGTCGTGCTCATCATCGTGGCCTCGTCCGTGCTGGCGATGGCCTCCCCGTTTCTGCTGCGCGAGGTCATCGACCGCGCGCTGCCCGCCCGCGACACCCGCCTGCTGGTCTGGCTGGTCCTCGGCATGGTCGCCGTCGCCGCCGTGACCTCCGCGCTCGGCGTGGTCCAGACCTGGCAGTCGACGAAGGTCGGCCAGCTGGTCATGCACCGCCTGCGCGTCGACGTGTTCACGCACCTGCAGCGGCAGTCGGTCGGCTTCTTCACACGCACCCGCACCGGCGAGGTGCAGTCCCGCATCACCAACGACATCGGCGGGATGGAGGCGGTCGTCACCAACACCGCCACGTCCATCGCCTCCAACCTGACCACCGCGATCGCCACCGCCGTCGCAATGGCGGCGCTGTCCTGGCGGCTGTCCCTGGTGTCGCTCGTCGTGCTGCCGCCCGCGATCTACCTGACCCGCCGGGTCGCGAGCATGCGCCGCGAGATCACCGCCCAGCGCCAGCGCGAGCTGGCCGACCTCAACGTGACAATCGAGGAGGGCCTGTCCGTCAGCGGCGTGCGCCTGTCCAAGACGATGGGCGCCGGCGGGGCGGTCGTGCGCCGGTTCACCGAGTCGTCCGGACGGCTGATCGACCTGGAGCTGCGCTCCGAACTGGCCGGACGCTGGCGGATGGCCTCGATGAGCATCATTTTCGCGGCGATCCCGGCGATCATCTACCTCAGCGCCGGGCTGCCGATGACCGCGGGCACGCTGAGCATCGGCACGCTGGTGGCGTTCACCTCGCTGCAGGCGGGGCTGTTCCGGCCGCTCATGGGCCTGCTCGGGGTCGGCGTGCAGCTGACCAGCTCGCTGGCGCTGTTCGCGCGGATCTTCGAGTACCTCGACCTGCCCGTCGAGGTCGCCGAGCCCGCCCACCCGAAGCGGCTGCCCGCGCCCCGCGGTCACCTGCGCTTCGAGGACGTCACGTTCACCTATCCGGGCAGCGACGCGGCCGCGGTGGCGGGCGTCTCGCTCGACGTGCCGGCCGGGACGTCGCTGGCGATCGTCGGCGAGACGGGCTCGGGCAAGAGCACGATCGCCGCGCTCATCGCCCGGCTGCACGACCCGGGCGCCGGGCGGATCACCATCGACGGCGTCGACCTGCGCGACCTGCGCCTCGACGACCTCGCGGCGATCGTCGGGGTGGTGAGCCAGGAGACCTACCTGCTGCACACCACGGTCCGGGAGAACCTGCGCTACGCCAAGCCCGACGCGACCGACGCCGAGATCGAGACCGCGGCCGAGGCGGCCCGGATCCACGATCTCATCGCGTCGCTGCCGGAGGGGTACGACACCGTCGTGGGCTCGCGCGGGTACCGCTTCTCCGGAGGCGAGCAGCAGCGCATCGCGATCGCCCGGACGCTCCTGCGCGACCCGCGCATCCTGGTGCTGGACGAGGCCACGAGCGCGCTGGACAACGAGACCGAGCGGGCCGTGCAGCGTGCCTTCGACGCCCTGGCCCGCGGCCGGACCACGATCACGATCGCGCACCGGCTCTCCACCATCCGCGACGCGGACCAGATCGCGGTCCTCGACCACGGCCGGATCGTCGAGCGCGGCACGCACCACACCCTCCTCACGGCCGCCGGGGCCTACGCCACCCTGGCGGCGTGAGCGGTCCGGAGCGCAGCGGAGGGGCCGCTCACCAGGGGCACAGTGTTCTCGCGCCGGCGCCGGAGCGTGCGGAGGCGGCGGCGTGAGCGGTCCGGAGCGCAGCGGAGGGGCCGCTCACCAGGGGCACAGTGTTCTCGCGCCGGCGCCGGAGCGTGCGGAGGCGGCGGCGTGAGCGATCCGGAGCGCAGCGGAGGGGCCGCTCACCAGGGGCACAGTGTTCTCGCGCCGGCGCCGGAGCGTGCGGAGGTCCGGGAAGTCCCCGATGACGGCGGTGGCGTGGCAGGAGCATGCTTGGGGTATGGGTCGTTTCCTGGTTGGTGCCATCGCGGTCGTCGTGGGCCTCTTCGTGGTCGGCGCGATCGCCGTTTGGGTGTTCCACGCCCTGCTCAGCACGCTCGGCTACCTCATCGTCGGCGCGCTCGTGGTAGGCGGCGGCATCTGGCTGTACGGCAAGGCCAAGCGCGGTCTGGGCAGCTCCCGCAACCAGCGCCGCATCGAGGCGGGCCTGGCGACGTGGAAGCAGCGCAACCGCTGACGCCTGTTCAGGCCCCTACGGGGTTCCGGCAGGCGATCGCCGCGTTGAGCGCTGTCGCGAAGCCGGTCCAGGCCACATAGGGCGCCAGGGCGGCCCCGGCCGCCCGGTCCGCCTTCCACGCACGCCGCAGCAGGTCGAGGTTCGACGCGTTGAGCAGCGCGATCTCGGCCAGCGCGGCGCGGGGACGGCGCGCCCCGAAGAAGACCGCCGTCCAGCCCGCGTTGAGCGCCAGGTTGGCCCCGTAGGCGACGGCGAAGTCGCGCCGCTCCCGCCCCTTGCCCGCGTCCAGGGCGCGGGCGCCGGCGAAGGCGATCAGGCCGTACAGCGGCGTCCACACCAGCGGGAACGCCTGCCGCGGAGGCTGCCAGGCGGGCTTGTCGAGGCGGCGGTACCACGGGTCGCCCGGCCTCGTCGCGAGCGACCCGATCCCGGCCGCCACGGTCACGGCGGCGGTCGTCTTGAGCCATGTGGGAACGCGCATACCCGCCTGGTACCCATCACTCGCGCGGCGTCACCTCCAGTACGCGGGTCGCGGGTACGGCCGCGCCGTACCGCTCGCGCAGCGCGAGCCGGTCCGGGTCGTCCAGGAAGGCCTGCAGGCCCTCCCGCGCCGCGAAGTGGATGACCTGCACCTCCTCGCGGCCGTCGGTGAGCCGGCGCTCGAGGCTCCCGCCGTGCCGGGGCAGCAGCGCGAGCACCTCGTCCTCGTACACGGCGGAGGCCTCGGACACCAGCTCGACCAGCGCGACCAGCAGCAGTCCCGTCACCGCACCAGCCAAGCACACGCGGCCAGCGCGAGAAACCCGCCCGCCAGGCCGAACGCGGCGAGCGAGCCCACCCGCGGCACCGCGAGCCCGGCCAGCAGCCCGAACGCCCCGGCCAGCTTCAGCGTGCCGACCGGGAACGTCAGCCACGACTCGGGTACCCCGGCGCGGGTCATCCCGGGCAGGATCGGCCGGAAGTGCAGCACCGCGCAGGTGCCGAGAACAGGTTGGCCGCGGCCGTGACCAGGGCCAGCACGACGTGGGCGGACATCTCAGTAGGCGCCGCGGTGGTCGGCGGCGTACTCGGCGAAGGTGCGCGCCGGGCGGCCGAGGATCGACTCCACCCCGTTCGTCGGCCGGTGCTGCGGGCTTTCGAGGTGGCGGCGGTACCGGGCCATCAGCGCCTCGACGAACGGCGCCGGCAGCCCGCCCGCGGCCATCCCCCGGGCCGCGGCCTCCGGCGGGACCTCCTCGAACCGCAGCGGCCGGCCGAGCACGGCGCCGAGGATCGCCACCTGCTCGCCGTGGCTGAGCGACTGCGGCCCGGTGAGCTCGAGCACGCCGTCGCCGTCCCCGGTCAGCGCCCGCGCCGCGACCTCGGCGAGGTCCCGCTCGTCGACGAGCGCCTCCTGGAAGGCCCGGTAGGCGTACCGCACGACGTCCCCGCCCCGCAGCTGCGGCCCGAACGCGCGGACCGTGTTCGCCGCGAACGAGCTCGCGCGCAGGGCGACCCAGGGCAGCCCGCTGCCGGCCGCGGCCTGCTCGGCCTCCCGGTTGCGGTCGCCGGCGAAGCGCGACGGCTGGTGCTCGGCCGGCTCGTCGACGTTGATCGCGGAGAGCGCGACGACCCGGCGTACCCCGTGCTCGCGGGCGAGGGCGACGAGCCCGGCGGCCCCCTCCCCCACCGCCCGCGGGTGCAGGAACAGCGCCTCGACGCCGCCCGCGCGCAGCGCCTCCTCGGCCGTCGGGCCGGCCGAGCGGCTGACCCCCAGCACCGCGGCCCCGCGGCCCTCCAGCGCCGCGACGAGATGGCGCCCGACCAGACCGGTGGCGCCCGTGACCAGGATCATGATGGCTCCTCATTCGATATGGTGTATCCGAGACCAGTATCTTACGAGTTCCATAATATATGGATCGGGAAGTAAGTCATATGAGTTCCGTATCACCTTCGCGGCGCCGGGCGACCAACGCGATAAAGGAGTCGCTGCGCGCGCTCAGCACCCAGCTTTCGCTGCTCAACCACCGCGTCGGGGCCCGCCTGGAGGTCAAGGACGCCGACTTCGACTGCCTCGACCTGATCAACCGCCACGGTCCGCTGAGCCCGAGCGCCCTGGCCCGGCGCGCGGGCCTGCACCCGGCGACGATGACCGGCGTACTGGACCGGCTCGAACGCGGCGGCTGGGTCGTCCGCGACCGCGACCCGGAGGACCGGCGCGCCGTGGTGATCCGGGCGCGCCGCGAGCGCAACGCCGAGATCTACGCGCTCTTCGCCGGCATGAACGGCCGGATGGACGAGGTGTGCGCCGGCTACGACGACGCCGAGCTGGCCCTGCTGGCCTCGTTCCTGGAGCGGGTCACCGAGGCCGGCCGGACCGCCGCGGACGAGTTCAGCTGACGTCCCAGACCCGCACCACGCCGTCGCGGGAGCCCGTGGCGAGCCGGCCGGTCTCCCGGGGGCTGAAGGCGAGCGCGTCGATGGGGCTGTGCGCCTGCTCGAAGGTCCGGATCGTCTTGCGCGAATCGGGATCCCACAGGTGTACCGCCTGATCGTCCCCGGCCGCCGCCAGAACCGACCCGTCCCGGTCGAAGGCGACGGCGTTGATCGGCGTCTTGCCGCCGGACAGCCGCGCGGCCACCACGCCCGCCTCGCCCGTCCACAGCAGGACGCCGCCGTCGGCCCCGGCCGTGGCCAGCAGGGTGCCCGCCGGGTTGTACGCCACGGCGCGGATCGTGTCGGCGTGCGCGACCGAGGCGTCCAGGGGCTGCCGGGCGCCGTCCGCGCTGCTGTACACCGCCGGCGCCGTCGCGGCCCCGCCCAGCGCGACCTCGGTGGCGCTCCCGGCACCCGGGTTCCAGGCGACCGCCGCGACCGCGCCGGGGTTGAACGCGTCGAACTCGACGCGCTGCCGGCCGGTCGCGACCTCGTGCACGACCGCGAAGCCGGTGTCGGCCCCCAGCACGAGCAGCGTGCCGGTACGGTCGAAGGCGAGGGCGGTGAGCGAGAACGGGCGGCTGGGGATGATGCCCTCGCCGCGCTCCTTGTGGGTGGCGACCTCCCACAGGTGCACGCGCCCGTCGTCGCCGCCCGCGGCGAGCAGCTTCCCGTCGGGGCTGAACGCGACCGCGCGGGGTGCCGCCGCCGTGGTGAGGGTCGTGGCCTTTCCGGCGCCGACGTCCCACAGCCGCAGGGTCTTGTCGTCGCCGACGGCCGCGAGCAGGTCGCCGCCCGGGCTGAACGCGACGGCCCGTACGGCGCCGACGGCCCCGCGCAGCTCGGCCACGACCGGGCCGCGGAGCCAGGCCCGAACGCCGAGGATCCCGGCCACCACCGCGATCGTCACGATCGCACCGACGACGTGCCGCCGCCGCAGCCACCGCGGGGCCGGCCCGGCCGCGGGTTCGGGCGGAACCGCCCCCGGCTTCGACGGGGCGACGGACGCCGAGGCGGCCTCCACAGTGGACGCCGACGCCGCGGCGGGGGTGCTGGTGACTGCGGCAAGGGTGGGGGGCGCGGGCGCGGGAGAGGTGGGTGCGGAAGCCGCGGGCGCGGGAGAGGTGGGCGCGGGAGAGGTGGGCGCGGGAGAGGTGGGCGCGGGAGAGGTGGGCGCGGGAGCCGGGGCAGGCGCCGGCGCGGGCGCGGTGGCCGTGACGGGTGATGGGGGCGTGGGAACGGTGGGCGCGGGGATCGTGGCGGGCGCGGGGATCGTGGCGTGCGCGGGCACGGCCAGCACCGGGGTCAGGTCCTCCGTCGGCAGCGCCACCTCCCAGGTGGTGACCGGGGCCAGCAGGCTGCCCTCCGCGACCACGAGCTCCGGCTGGTCGACGATCGCCGGGGCGATGCGCAACGCGCGGTGCAGCAGCGTCGCCGCCAGGGGGATGCGCGACGAGCCGCCGACGAGGAAGACGCCGGCGATGCGTTCCGGGACCGCGCCCGCGTCGCGCAGTACGCGGACGGTCAGGGCGACCGTACGGTCCAGGTGCGGCCGGGCCGCCGCCTCGAACTCCGCGCGGGTCAGGTGTACGTCCCGCTCGAGCAGGGGCAGGTGCAGGTCGGCGGTCGCGTGCCGGGTGAGCTGCTCCTTGGTCGCGCGGGCACCGGTCCACAGCGCCCGGCGGGCCTGCTGGTCGGCCGGGGTCTGGGGCCAGTCGAGGCGCCCCCACTCGTCGGCGGCCGTCGGCGTGAGCGAGCGGGCGTGCGCGACCACGGCCGCGTCGAGGTCCAGGCCGCCGATGTCCGACAGCCCGTCGGCCGCCAGCACCTCGAACGCCCCGCGCGCGGCGTGCGGCACATCGGCGGCCGGAAGGCCCGACCAGCCGTCGCCGCCGCGTCGAAGGCCGTCGGCCGCCAGCACGTCGAATCCCCCGGCGTCCGTGCGGCGCACGACGCTCACGTCGAACGTGCCGGCCCCGAGGTCGTACACGACGACCGTCTGCCCGGGCTTGAGCTCGCGCACCGTGCCGAAGTAGGCCGCGGCCGCCACCGGCTCGGAGACCAGCCCGACCTCGCCCAGCCCGGCGCGGCGCGCGGCGTCGGCGAGCAGGCTCAGCCGGGTGCGGCCCCAGGCCGCGGGGTGGGTGAGCACGACCTCGGCGATCGGGCCGCCGGCGACCCGCCGCGCCTCGTCGCCCACGCGGCGCAGGATCGCGGCGAGGACCTCGGCGACCGGGTACTCGCGCTCGCCCAGCCACACGGTGCCGTCGTCGATGCGGCGCTTGGGGTTGGCCTCCAGGCCGGCCGGCTGGGCGGTCGCGGCCCGCTCGGCGTCGAGCCCGGTCAGCAGGTCGGGGCCGGAGCCGGCGAAGACGGCCGAGGACAGCAGCGGCGAGGCGTCGAACAGCAGCGGGCGGGTCGCGCCCGGGAACGCCAGCACGGCCACCGTGGTCGAGGTGCCCAGGTCGATGCCGAGCCGGTATGCCACCCGCACACTGTACGAGCCGGCGCCAAACCTCAGCCGGCCGCGGCCTCCGCGAGCAGGTAGAACGCCTGCGCCTCGGCCGAGGTGCCGGGGCGGTCGAAGGTGGGGGCGCCGCAGACCGAGGTGACGAGCCCGTCGACCACGAGGGGCTCGACGGCCGCGCGCAGGGAGCCGGCCACGGCCGCGTAGGAGTCCGGCAGCCAGCCGCCGGCAACGCCGGTGAAGGCCGCGTAGGCGAGCATCTGCGCCAGGTTCGCCTCGCGGAAGGAGTCCGGGTCGTCGAGAACGTCGCCGAACAGGCCGTCGCGGCGCCGGTACCGCAGGCAGGCGTCGATGACCTCGCGGGCGTGCCCGGCCAGCGGCGCGGCCAGCTCGGGCGCGTGCCGGATGGCCCGCGCGAGCCCGGCGGCGACCCAGCCGCTGCCGGTGCCCCAGAGCTGCGGGCGGGTGTCGGCGGCGGCGTAGAGCCCGTCGCGGCACAGCCGGGCGCGGTGGCCCTCGGCCTGCGCCAGCGCCAGGTCGGGCCGGCCCGCGAAGGCGAGCATCGGCACGAGCATGTAGACCGAGTCGGCCCAGCACTCGGGCGCGTCCAGCAGGTGGTAGAGGGTGCCGTCGGCGGCGCGCGGGGCCCGCTCGACGATCCAGTCCAGCTGGCGGCGAGCGGCGTCGGGCGAGTCCAGGAGCACCGCACCCTCGTAGATGGCGGCCGAGTTGACCGAGCCGCGCTCGCCGCCGATGGTGCCCAGGCGGCCGTCGGGGCTCTGGTGCACGGCCGCGTCGCGGGCCAGGCGCGCGGCCAGCCCGGTCTCGCCGCGGTCGAGCAGGGCGTGGATCGCCACGCCCTGCTCCCAGTTCTGCCGCTGCATCGCCAGCAGCGTCAGCAGGACCGGATGGTCGGTCAAGACTGCGGGGCCAGCACGAAGACGGGGATCTGCCGATCGGTCTTCTTCTGGTACTCCGCGTAGTCCGGCCAGGTCTCCGTGGCGCGCTTCCACCACAGCTCCTTCTCCTCGCCGGTCACCTCGCGGGCGGTGTAGTCGCGCTTGACCGGCCCGTCCTGCAGCTCGACGTGCGGGTGGGCGACGAGGTTGTGGTACCAGACCGGGTGCTTGGCCGCGCCGCCGAGCGAGGCGACCACGGCGTACTCCCCGTCGTGCTCCACCCGCATGAGCGGCGTCTTGCGGACCTTGCCCGACTTGGCGCCGAGCGACGTCAGCACGATGACGGGCCGCCCCCGCATGGTGTTGCCCTCGGCCCCGTTCGTGCGCTCGAACAGCTCGACCTGCTCGCGGGACCAGTCGGACGGGCTCGGCTCGTACTCACCGGACAACGGCATGGTGCTCGCTCCTCACTGATTCTCGATCTCCGCTTCGACGCTACTCGCCGCCGTGGGATCGGACGGGTCGGACGCGTGTTCCGCGTTCTCCTCCGCCTTCTCCCGCCGCTGCTCATCCTCATCCGTCGACTCGGTGCCGGGCGGCCCGTCCTCGTCGGCGGGCTCGCCCCGGGGGTGCTCGGCGAGGTACCGGACGGCGGTGTTGCCGACCGCGAGCAGCGGGACCGCGACGAGGCCGCCGACGATCCCGGCCGCCACCACGCCCGTCGTGATCGCGAGGATCACCGCCAGCGGGTGCAGGGCGACGGCCCGCCCCATGATCAGCGGCTGCAGGACGTGGCCCTCCAGCTGCTGTACCGCGATGACGACGGCGAGCACGAGCAGCGCGCTGACCGGCCCGTTGGTCACGAGCGCGACGAGGATCGCGACCGCCCCGGACAGCGTGGCCCCGACGACCGGGATGAACGCGCCGAGGAAGACCAGGGCGGCCAGCGGCAGCGCGAGGGGGACGCGCAGCACGGTGAGGCCGATGCCGATGCCGAGCGCGTCGACGAACGCGACGAGCACCGTGGCCCGGACATAGGAGACGAGGGTGTACCAGGAGTAGTGCCCGGCCCGCGCGAGCGGCAGCTGGGCCTGGCGGGGCAGCAGCCGGCACAGGAACGACCAGATCTGCCCGCCGTCGCGCAGGAAGAAGAACAGCGTGAACAGCACCAGGAAGAAGCCGGTGAGCACCTCGCCGAGGGTGGTCGCGGTGCTCAGGGCGCCGGAGGTCAGCGTGCCGCGGTTGGACGTGAACTGCTTCTGCAGCGAGCTCATCATGTCGCTGAGCTGCTTCTCGGAGATGTGCAGGGGCCCATTGGCGAGCCAGCGCTGGATCTCGCCGAGGCCCTCGCCCACCCGGCCGGAGAGGTTGTCGAACTGGGCGATGAACGTGTAGACGATCCCGCCCAGGCCGCCGAAGACCACGATGAGGCCGCCGACCAGCACGATCGCGGCGGCCAGCGACCGGTGCACCCCCCGCCGGCGCAGCCCGCCGGCCACGGGCTCGAGCAGCGCGGCGAGCAGGATCGCCACGACGACCGGGATGACCATCAGGCGCAGCGCGGCGACGAGGCGCAGCAGCAGGTACGCGGCCAGGATGAACAGCACGATCCGCCAGGCCCAGGCCCCCGCGACCTTGATGCCGCGGGGGATGCCGTCCTCCACAGTGGACGCCGGCCGCACCTCCACGGGCCCGGCGAACGGCGGGATCTGCCGCGCCGTGCTCAGCCGCGTCCGCGCACGCTCACCGACTTGCGTTATCCACTGCGCCATGCCACGGCAGTACCCCCGATGGGGGGAGATCAACCGGTTCTTACTTCTGCCTGTCGTAGCGCGAGAAGTCGTCCGGGTTGTCCTTGCTCGACGTCCGCCAGATGTCGGCGTTGCAGGTGTACGTCGTGGGGTCGAGGTTGGGCTCGAGCTGGATGCGGCCGGCCTGGACGCCGTCGACGCTGACCGTCACGACCGTGGTGGCCTCGCCGCCGGCGTAGGACAGCACGCCGTCCTTCGTGGAGACCTTCCACTCGGTGCGGCCGGCCCAGGTGGCGGTGACGGTCCGGCCGTCGTCGGTCTTGCCGCTGTACACCGTGCTGGTGTCGTCCTCGATGGCGCTGCCGTCGTCCTTGATCTCCCAGATCTTGCCGCCGCCGCTCATCTTGACCTTGGACAGGTTCCCGCGCTTGGCGGTGTCGGTCCCGCTGAGATCGACGACCTTCTGGTAGGAGGTCTGCTTCCACTTGCCGACGAGGCACTTGTCGACCGGGCCGGTCTGGGAGGCGCCTGCCTGCGGGGTGCTCGGGGTGTCGGGCTTGCGGTTCAGCGCGACCACGACGATGGCGACCACGACGACCACGAGCAGCACCGAGCTGATGATGAGGGCGGGGAAGAACCGGTTGCGCCGCCCGGAGCCGCCGTCCGGCAGGGGCGGCGCGGACGTCGGGTAGGCCGGCTGCTGCGGGTACGCCGGCGGCGGCTGGTAGGCCGGCGGGGCGCTGTACTGCTGCGACGCGTAGGGCACCGCGGAGTAGGGCTGGGCGGCCGGAGGCTGTTGCTGGGGGTACTGCTGGGGCGGGTACTGCGGCTGGGGCGGGTACTGCGGCTGCGGCGGCCCGTACGGCGGCTGCGCCTGAGGCTGGGGCGGCCCGTACGGCGGTGGCTGCTGCGGGTAACCGCCCGGCTGGGGCTGGCCATAGCCACCGCCGCTCGGATCGGGCTGCTGCCACTGCCTGCTCGGGTCCACGGTCCCTGTCCTCCCCCATGCCACTGCACGAGCCATCCAAAGTTCACGCACGCATTGCGCGCCATTCGCCGTCGAGAATGGCATACGCCGACATCTTTCGCAGGTCGCCCTTTCCGACAAATGCCGCATAACGCCACGGCGCTGACCTGCGAAATTCCACTTGGCGTCAACTGGCCAACCCACAGCGGCGCTTTGTGTGTGACGATCGAGCGCAACGGGTACACGTCGCGCACCGGGCAGGCCCGTCGGAGGAGGTTGGGCGTCATGCTCAGCGAGAGCGAGCAGAAGCGGCTCGCAGACATCGAAGCCGCGTTGCGCAGCGACACGCGCTTCGTCAACGGATTCAACCGGGCCATGACTCGCCGGATCACGCCCCGCCGCGTGACCTCGGTGGCCATCGCCATAGCGGCAATCGTCGGCGCCGTCATCGGCCTGGCCGCCCACAGCGTCTTCGGGACGGTGCTGGCGATCTGCGCCCTCGGCGTCGCGGGCGGCGTCTGGACCTATCGGCCGGCCCACTCCGAGCCGGTCACCACGCAGACCGAACTCGATCTCGAACTCTGACACCCTCGCACACTGCGGTCCCCGCGTTCCCCGGCCCTGCCCCAGGCGCCGGGGAACTGCATGTCTGCGGCCGTTTCCCCGGTTCCGTCGGGCTGACACCCGGTGTGCCGATCTTGCGGGCGACCGCCCGAAGCGCCACAGTTGTCCGGTGATGTCCCCAATCGCCAGGCTCAAGGCGGCGCTGAACGGCGGCCGTGCGCCCGGCGAGCACCCGGCCCTGCCCTGCTCCCCCGCCGAGCTCGCCGGGGCCGCGCAGCGCTCGGTCGCGGCCGGGGCCGAGGCCGTGCACCTGCACCCGCGCGACGACACCGGCGCCGAGTCGCTCGCGGCGGCCGACGTGGGCGCGGCGGTCGCGGCGGTGTGCCGGACCTGCCCCGCCACGCCGGTCGGGGTCACCACGGGGCTGTGGATCACCGGGCGGGACGCGACCGCGCGGCAGGCGGCGGTCGCGGCGTGGGCGGGGCTGCCGCGGTACCAACTCCCGGATTTTGCCTCGGTGAACGTCTCCGAGCCCGGGTTCACCGCGCTCGCCGCCACGCTGGGCGAGCTCGGCGTCGCGGTCGAGGCCGGGGTCTGGACCCCCGAGGACGCCGGGGCGCTGTCGATCGCGGACGAGGTGCCGCGGGTGCTCGTGGAGATCATGCGGCCCGGCGTGGACCCGCTCGCGGTCCTGGCCCGGCTGGACGAGGCCGGGGTGACCGCCGAGCGGCTGCTGCACGGCGAGGGGGCGCTGTGCTGGCCGATGGTGGAGCTGGCCGGGCGGCTCGGGCTGCCGACGCGGATCGGGCTCGAGGACACCCTCACCGGCCCGGACGGGGCGCCCGTGGCCGGCAACGCGGAGCTGGTGCGGCTGGCGCTGTCGGTCTGGTCGGCCGCCCGCTCAGTTGCGTAGGTCCCAGGCCACCCGCGACAGGACCGCGCCGAGCGGCGCGTCGAGCAGGAGCCCGGCGAGCGTGTCGCCGCGCGTCGGACCCTGGTTGACGATGGCGACCGGCAGGCCGAGCTTCGCCGCGCGCACCACGAACCGGCGGCCCGACATCACGGTCAGCGAGGAGCCGAGCACGACCAGCGCGGCCGAGCGCTCGACGAGCTCGAAGCAGGCCTGCACCCGCGGCGCCGGCACGCTCTCGCCGAAGAACACGACGTCGGGCTTGAGCATCCCGCCGCAGCCCGTGCAGTCCACGACCACGAAGCCGGCCGCCTGCTCGTCGGTGAGGTCGACGTCGCCGTCGGGGTTGACGCCGCCCGCGACCGCCGCGTAGCCGGCGTTGGCCGCGCCGAGGCGGGCGTCGAGCTCGGCCCGCGCGGAGAGCTCGCCGCAGCCGAGGCAGACCACGCGGTCGAGGGCGCCGTGCAGCTCGACGACGCCGTCCGCGCCGCCGGCCTGGTGCAGCCCGTCGACGTTCTGCGTGATGACGCCGGTGAGCAGGCCCAGCCCCTGCAGCCGCCCGACGGCGTGGTGCCCGGCGTTGGGCGCGGCCCGCGCGATGGTGCGCCAGCCGAGGTGGCTGCGGGCCCAGTACCGCCGCCGCGCGATCGGGTCGCGGGTGAACGTCTGGTAGGTCATCGGCTGGGCGTTGCGCCGCGCCCCGCTCGGGCCCCGGTAGTCGGGGATGCCCGACTCCGTCGACAGGCCCGCGCCGCTGAGCACGAGCACCCCGCCCTTGCCGACGAGCGCGCTCAGCGCCGCGACTGACTGTTCCACGGAATCAATACTGCCTCGCGCTCAGCGCAGCGCGGCCCGGATGGTCTCCGCGACCGGGCCCGCGGTCGGGTAGGGCTCCGCCGGGAGCAGCGGCGGCTGGGCCAGGAACCGGGGCCGGTCGCCGTGGTGGGGCTGGGCCGCGTGGACGAGGAAGGGGTGGCAGAGGTACACGTCGCCGGCCGTCCCGGTCGCCAGCACCTGCTCCCGGTGCGCGGACGCGGCGTCGATCCGCGCCCCGATCTCCATGATCGGCGCGCCGCGCTCCCCGAACGGGGCCAGCAGCGGCGGCATGTCCATGTGCGAGCCGACCCGCACCCGCGTCGGGGCGTTGCGCTCGTCGACGTCGGTGAACAGGAACAGCAGGAGCAGCGCCCGGTCCCGCGAGTGCACGTTGGCCCAGAACCCGGACTCGCCGGGCGGCGTGAAGCTGCCCTCGATGTGCCACCCGGCGTCGTCGGGCTCCTCGTCGTGCGGGAAGCGCAGCGGGAATGACCCGATCGAGTCGCGCGGGTGCCACCGGCCCGGGCCGACGAGCGCGTCGAAGGCGTCGAGCAGCACCGGCTGGTTCGCGGCCGCCCGGAACGGCTCCTGCGCCATGCCGCCGACCCAGTACACCGGCCTCGTCCAGGTCGCGGGGTCGTCCGGCTCGGCGTCGATCTCGGCCCAGAGCAGCTCGGTGCACTGCCGGGCGACCTCCGCCGGTACCGCCGCATCGATCTTGACGAACCCGTCCCGCACGAACCGATCGACGTCAACGCTCAGCATGCCCACCATCGTGCCGCTGGCGCCGAAACTTTCAACCGATTTCTACCGGTCTCGAGATGGGGCGTGATGGGGCGCACAGTCCCGGCCGCGGGCGACGTATCGTGTTCGGCATGGGTTTGGTGAGCAAATTCAACACGTGGCGCCGCAAGCTGCAGGAGCAGGTGGGCACCACGATCGACCTCGAGCCGATGCGCGCCCTGCTGCCGGAGATCGAGAAGCGCGAGGCCGAGCTGTCAGAGCTCACCGACGACGAGCTTCGTGCCGCCAGCACGGCTCTGCACCAGCGCGACGATCCCCAGGACTTCGTCGAGGCGTGCGCGCTCGGCCGTGAGGCGGCCAAGCGGGCCCTGGACGAGCGGCCCTACGACGTGCAGCTGCTCGGCGCCCAGGTGCTGCTGGCCGGGCACGTCGTCGAGATGGCCACCGGTGAGGGCAAGACCCTGACCGCCGCGATCGCCGCCGCCGGCTACGCCGCCCAGGGGCCGGTGCACGTCATCACCGTCAACGACTACCTGGCTCGCCGCGACGCCGAGTGGATGCGCCCGGTCTACGAGCTGCTCGACCTCACCGTCGGGTGGGTCAACGAGTCCTCGACGCCCGACGAGCGGCGCACGGCCTACGCGCAGGACATCACCTACGTCTCGGTCAGCGAGGCCGGCTTCGACCTGCTGCGCGACTCGATCGTCACGAACACCGAGGACCGCGTGCACCGCGAGTTCGCCACGGTCATCGTCGACGAGGCCGACTCGATCCTGATCGACGAGGCCCGGGTGCCGCTGGTGCTGGCCGGGTCCACCATCGCCGGCGAGGAGCAGCCGATCGCGCTCGCCGAGATCATCGGCGGGCTGCACCGCGACCGGGACTACGAGGTCGTCGACGAGGGCCGCACCGCCCACCTGACCACGCAGGGCCTGGCGAAGGTCGAGTCCGCCCTCGACCTCGACCTCTACGCCGAGGACAACGTCGACACCCTGACCGCGGTCAACCTGGCGCTGCACGCCGAGGCGCTGCTGGCCCGCGACGTCGACTACATCGTGCGCGACGAGCGGGTCGAGCTCATCGACGAGTTCCGCGGCCGCGTGGCCCAGCGGCGGCGCTGGCCCGACGGGCTGCAGGCCGCGGTCGAGGCCAAGGAGAAGATCCGCTCCAGCGGCGGCGGCACGGTGCTGCAGACCATCACGGTCCAGGCCTTCCTGACGCAGTACAAGCGGATCTGCGGCATGACGGGCACGGCCATCCCGGTCGGCGACCAGCTGCGGGAGTTCTACAAGCTCGAGGTCGCGGTCATCCCGCCGCACCTGCCCAACATCCGCAAGGACTGGCCCGACCGCGTCTACGCCTCGGCCGAGGAGCGCGACATCGCCGTGGTCGCCGAGATCGTCGCGATGCACGCCACCGGCCGCCCGGTGCTGATCGGCACGCTGAGCGTCGCCGAGTCGGAGCGCCTCGCCGCCACCCTCGGCGAGGAGGGCGTGGAGTGCGTGGTCCTCAACGCCAAGAACGACGAGGCGGAGGCGGCGATCGTGGCCGAGGCCGGCGCGGCCGGCGCGGTGACGGTCTCCACGCAGATGACCGGCCGCGGCGTCGACATCCGCCTCGGCGGCAGCGACGAGAAGGAGCGCGAGCGGGTCGCCGAGCTCGGCGGGCTGTTCGTCATCGGCACGGCCCGCAACGACTCCCGCCGCATCGACGACCAGCTGCGCGGCCGCGCCGGCCGGCAGGGCGACCCGGGCGAGTCGATGTTCTTCGTCTCGCTCGAGGACGAGCTGGTCCAGCGGTACGGCCCCGAGCCGATGCCGATGGGGCAGGCTGACGCCGAGGGCGCGATCGAGGACGAGGACGTGCGCTGGGCCATCGGCTCCGCCCAGCGGGTCGCCGAGACCGTCAACCTGGAGATCCACCGCAACACGTGGCGGTACAACTACCTGCTCGACCAGCACCGCCAGCTGCACGGCAAGCGGCGCGAGGAGCTGCTCACCACCGACTCGGCCGGCGAGCTGCTCGCCGAGCGGTCGCCGGACAAGTACAACGAGCTCGCGGAGGAGCACGGCGAGGAGACGCTGCTGCGCATCGCCCGCGTGATCGCCCTGTTCCACGCCGACCAGGCCTGGTCGGAGCACCTGGCCGACATGAGCGAGCTGCGCGAGGGCATCCACCTGCGGGTGCTGGGCTCGCAGGACCCGCTGGACGAGTTCCACCGCGAGGCGATCCCGGCGTTCCGCGGCCTGCTGGCCGAGATCGACAACCGCACGGTCGCCGAGTTCGAGGAGATCGAGATCGACGGCCCGGACTGGGAGCCGGAGGACGCGGGCCTGGTCCGGCCGAGCGCGACCTGGACCTACGTGGTGAGCGACAACCCGTTCGGCTCGGAGATGGAGCGGTTCTTCGCCGGCATGGTGAAGCTGTTCCGCAGCGGCAAGGGCGTCAAGAAGAGCTGAGCGCAGGGGGCCCGCCGGGCCCCCTCGCCTCACGCACTCCCCGGGTACCGCGCGGGCGGCGGCCCAACCGGCGGTACCTTCGGCCCGTGGAGATCAACGTGCGGCGGGCCGGCCCCGCGGACACCGACGAGCTCGTCCGGCTGCGGATCGTGATGCTGGAGGCGATGGACGGCGTGCCCACCCCGCCCGGCGAGTGGTCGGAGCGCTCCGCGGCCGCGCTCCGCCGCCGCCTGCCGGTGCCCGACCCGGACGCCACCCTGGCCGCGTTCGTGGCCGACCGGCCCGACGGCCCCGGCCTGGCCGCGTGCGCGGTGGGCACCATCGAGGAGCGGCTGGGCGCGCCGGGCAACCCGGACGGTCGCGTCGGTTACGTCTTCAACGTGGCCACCGACGCGGCGTACCGCCGCCGGGGCCTCTCCGCCGCCTGCCTGGACGCCCTGCTGGCCTGGTTCGAGCTCCGCGCCGTGTCGATGGTGCACCTGGTCGCCTCCCCCGACGGCCGGCCGATGTACGAGCGGATGGGCTTCGCCCGCCACGCCCACCCGTCCCTGCGGCTGCGGCTCCCCCGGATTGACGCCCCTACCGGTGGGTAGGGTGGAGGCGTGACCACCGCCGCCATCGACTCGGGTCTGTTCCGCCGGGTGCTGCGGCGGCACGCGGCCGCCGTAGTCGTGGTGACCGCGGCCGGGCCGGTCGGGTTCACGGCGACGTCGTTCACCTCCGTGTCGCTCGACCCGCCGCTGGTGTCGTTCTGCGTGGCCAAGGCGGCGTCCGCGCGCCCGGCCATCAGTGCCGCCCCGGCCGTCGCCGTGCACGTGCTGACCGCCGACCAGGAGCCGGTGGCCCGCATCTTCGCCACGCCCGGCATCGACCGGTTCGCCGCCTACGAGCGCACCGGCCCGTGGCGCGCGGGGCCCGGCGGCGTGCCGCTGCTGGGCGCTCCCCTGGCCGTGCTCATCTGCCGGGTGGTCAAGCAGGTCGAGGCCGGCGACCACGTCATCGTCATCGCCGCGCCCGTGCACGCCGAGCACCACGACGACGCCGAGGCGACGCCGCTGGTGTACCACGACGGCGTCTACACCGGCCTGTAGCCCTCAGGCGGTCTCGCCCCACAGGCGCAGCCGGGACATGCCGCCGTCCGGGTAGATGTCCAGCCGCACGTGGGTCGCCGGCCGCGGCGAGTCCAGCCGGAAGTGGTGGCGGGTGTCCGGCTGCGTGGGGGTGCGCGGCAGGAGGTCGAACCACGCCGCCTCGCTCGCCGGGTCGTCCGTGGCCCGCAGCGAAGCCTCGCCGGGGGCGTTGCCCTTGAAGTGGGTGGTGTCCAGCTCGGCCAGGCGGATGCACCCCGCGGCGGCCAGGCGGACCAGCACCCACTCGTTGCCGGGCTCGCGGCGGCGCGCGGTCTCCCAGCCCTCGCTCATCTGCCGCGAGCGGTCCGGCAGCAGCAGGTTGCCGGGCGAGCCGTAGAACATGTCGCTGCAGCCGGCGACCACCGCGCCGAGCTCCAGCGCGGCCAGGTTCACGGTCAGGCCGTGCAGCAGGGCCGGGTCGGGCCGCACCTCGCCGTGCACGCGGAGCCGGGCGACGCCGCCGTCGGGGTAGATGTTCAGGCGCACGTGGGTGTAGCGGGCCTCGTCGGCGACCGGGAAGTGGTTGCGGTGGTCGCCGCGCACCGGGGACCGGGGCACCAGCCCGGTCCAGGCCGCCGCCTCCAACTCGGCCGGGGACGGGTGGCCGGGCACCTCCGCGGCCTCGACGGCGACGAACGGCGGGTAGTTGCCGGTGAAGTGCGCGGTGTCGACCACCACGCCGTGGATGCGGCCGGGCGCGCCCAGGCGGACGACGGCCCAGTCGTGGCCGGGCGAGCGGCGCCGGCGCGTCTCCCAGCCGTCGTAGACCTTGCCCTTCGGCCCGTAGGTCCACGTCTCGAACTCGGACGGCTCGGGGTTGACGAGGTTGTCCATCGCCGCGAAGAACTCGTCGTTGGCGGCCACCACGCCGCCGCCGAGCGCGCGCGAGGCCAGGTCGGTGAGGTCGGTGAACGTCACTGGGCATCCTCCCGGAGCAGGAAACGGCCGTTCGCTTCCGCCCCGACCGGCTCCCCGCGCAGCCAGGTCGTGCGGACGGCGCCGATCAGCTCGCGAGTGGCGTACGGGGTCACGGGGTGGCGGTGGTGCAGGGCGGCCGGGTCGACCACGAAGGTCGCCGTCGGGTCGAACGCCACCAGGTCCGCGTCGGCGCCGGGCGCGATGCGGCCCTTGCGGCGCAGCCCGACCAGGTCGGCCGGGCCCGCGGACATCCAGCGGACCACGTCGGCCAGGGTGAAGCCGCGCTCGCGGGCGGCCGTCCAGACCGCCGGCAGGCCCAGCTGCAGCGACGCGATCCCGCCCCAGGCCGCGGCGAAGTCGCCGGAGTCGCGGCGCTTGAGCTCGGGCGTCGACGGCGAGTGGTCGGACACGATGATGCCGATGGTGCCGTCGGCGAGCCCGCCCCACAGCCGGTCCTGGTTGCCGGTGTCGCGGATCGGCGGGCAGCACTTGAACTCCGTCGCCCCGTCCGGGACCGCCCCGGCGTCGAGGGTGAGGTAGTGCGGGCACGTCTCGGCGGTGGCGCGGACGCCCTCGGCGCGGGCGCGGCGCAGCGACCCGAGCGCGTCGGCGGCCGACAGGTGCAGGATGTGGACCCGGCGGCCGGTCGCGCGGGCGGTGTCCAGGGCCGTGTCGACCGCCGACACCTCGGCCGCGGCCGGGCGGGAGGCGAGGAAGTCGGCGTAGGCGCGCGACGGGCGGGCGGCATGCAGGCGGGCCGGGTCCTCGGCGTGGACGATGAACAGCGCGTCGACCGCGGCGAACGCCTCGGCCAGCCCGGCCCGGTCCAGCGGCGGGAACTCGGGCACGCCGGAGTCGGCGAGGAAGCTCTTGAAGCCCAGGACGCCGGCCTCGTGCAGCGGGACGAGGTCGGCGGCGTTGCCGGGCACCGCGCCGCCCCAGAAGCCCACGTCGACGTGGCACCGGCCCCGCGCGGCGGCCTGCTTCTCGCGCAGGGCCGCGACCGTCGTGGTCGGCGGCAGCGAGTTCAGCGGCATGTCGACGATCGTGGTCACCCCGCCGGCGGCGGCCGCCCGGGTCGCGGTGGCGAACCCCTCCCACTCGGTGCGGCCGGGCTCGTTGACGTGCACGTGCGTGTCGACCAGGCCGGGCAGCAGCGCCAGCCCCTCCAGGTCGATCACGGGCCCGTCCACCTCGGACCCGTGGTCCCCGACCGCGGCGATCCGTCCATCGTGGACGGTCACGGTCGCGGCCCGCGGGCCGCCGGGCAGGTAGACCTGGCGGGAGCGCAGCGAGAAGGTCACAGGGCCTCCAGCACCTCGACGGGGTGGCGCACGTCGCCGGGGCGCAGGGCGCCGCAGTGCAGGCCGCGCAGCAGGAACCGGGCCATGGCCCGCGCGGTCGCCGGCTCGTCGAGGTGCCCGCGCGTGCGGCGGCCCAGGTAGTGGGCGAGGCGGTGGACGGCCTCGTCGACGCCGTCGCGGAAGAACTCGAACGTGGCTCCCCAGCGGGTCACCAGGTGCCCGGGGTGCAGGTCCCAGCCCTGGTAGATGCCGCGCTCCAGGCTCCGGCGCACCAGCCGGGCGTGCAGGGCCCAGGCGCGGTGCACCTCCTGGGTGGTGCCGGTGGGCAGGACGTTGGTGGAGCCGTCGGCGACGTGTACCCCGGTGCCGGCCGCGGCCGCCTGCATGACGGACTTGGCGTGGTCGGCGACCGGGTGCTCGAGGCTCTGGTACGTCGGGGCGATCCCGAGCGCGGTGCTGTAGTCGTAGGTGCCGTAGTGCAGGCCGGCGAGCCGCCCCTGGGAACGGACGATCATCTCCGGCAGCGGGCTGCGGCCGTCGGCGCCGATGATGACCTGCGGGGTCTCGACCTGCAGCTCGAAGCGCAGCGTGCCCTCGGCCAGGCCGTGCGCGTGCTCCAGCTGCCGGCACAGCAGCACGGCGGCGTCGGCGTACGCGGCCGAGGTGGCCTTCGGGAACGTGATGACGAAGTTGTCCGGCGGGGGGCCCAGCGCCTCCAGGAACCGGTCGATCGTGCGGGCGGCCCGCAGTACCGTATCCGGCTCGAGGCTCTTGGACCGCAGGCCGGAGAACGCCGGCGGGTCCGCGCGCAGGGCGGCCCCGGCCCCGGTCGCGTCAGCGTCCTCCTCGTCGTCGCCGCGGCGGCCGTACCCGTCCTCGAAGTCGACCCGCAGGTCCTCGATCGGCTCGGTCATGAGCTTGGCCAGCACCAGCTCCACGACGTCGTCCGGGAACGGCGGGCGCCCGTGGTCGCGGACCAGGATCCGGGCCTCGTTGCCCCAGTCGACCAGGGTCCCGGCCGTGAACGACGAGGCGGGCACGTAGACGGTGTGCACGGGCTGCCGGGCCGGCGGCTCCTCCACCTGGCCGGGCAGCAGGAGCCGGTCCAGGTGCTCGGCCCGCGCCCGCAGCTCGTCGAGGTCCCGCTCCGAGAGCGCCATCTCAGGTGCCCGTCAGGTGTTCGGGCCGCACCGGCACCCGCACCAGCGGCAGGCCGGTGGCGGCGCGGATCGCGGCGACGATCGCCGGGGTGGACGAGATGGTCGGGGGCTCGCCGACGCCGCGCAGCCCGTACGGCGCCTCGGGGTCGCCCAGCTCCAGCACGTCGATGAGCATCGGCGGCACGTCCAGGATGGTGGGGATCAGGTAGTCGGTGAACGACGGGTTGCGGATGAGCCCGTCCACGACCTGGATCTCCTCCATCACCGCGAGCCCGAGGCCCTGCGCGGTGCCGCCGGCGATCTGGCCGCGCACCGACTGCGGGTGCAGCGCCCGGCCGACGTCCTGGGCGGTGGCGATCTCCACCACCCGCACCAGCCCGAGCTCCACGTCGACGTCGACGGTGGCCCGGTGCGCGGCGAAGGCGTACTGGACGTGGGCGTGGCCCTGCCCGGTGTGCGGGTCGAGCGGGAAGGTGGGCTTGTGCCGCCACTCGACGGTCTCGTCGATCGGGCCGGCGTCCAGGGCCACGAGGATGTCGGCGTCGCGGCGCTCCAGCTCGCGGCGCACCGCCTCGCAGGCCGCCTTGACCGCGCCGCCGGTGACGTACGTCTGCCGCGACGCCGACGACGATCCGGCGCTGCCGATCGTCGTGTCCGCGGTGGCCACGGTCACCCGGTCCACCCCGAGCTCGGTCCGCACGATCTGCGCCAGCACCGTCACCAGCCCCTGGCCGACCTCGGCGGCGGCGGTGTGCACGACCGCGGCCGGCTCGCCGCCGACCACCTCCAGGCGCACGCGGGCGGTGGAGTAGTCGTCGAAGCCCTCGGAGAAGCCGACGTTCTTGATGCCGATGCCGTAGCCGACGCCCCGGCGCACGCCCTCGCCGTGGGTGGTGTTGGCGACGCCGCCGGGCCGCTCGCGCAGGTCGTCGCGCGCCGGTTCCGGCGCCGGGCGGTCGCGGACCCGGCGCAGCAGGTCGGCGACGGGCGCGGGGCCGGTGACGACCTGGCCGGTGGGCATGGTGTCGCCGGGCTCGAGGGCGTTGCGGGCGCGCAGCTCCACCGGGTCGAGGCCGAGGGCGGCGGCGAGCTTGTCCATCTGGGACTCGTACGCGAAGCAGGCCTGGACCGCCCCGAAGCCCCGCATCGCGCCGCACGGCGGGTTGTTGGTGTAGACCGCGTACCCGTCCACGGTGACGCTGGGCACCCGGTAGGGCCCGACGCCGAGCGTGCTGGCGTTGGCGACGACGGCCATCGACGTGGACGCGTAGGCGCCGCCGTCGAGCACGATGCGGGCCCGCACGTAGAGGAGCCGGCCGGTCTCGTCGGCGCCGTGCTCGTAGGCGAGGCGGGCCGGGTGCCGGTGCACGTGGCCGAAGAACGACTCCTCGCGGGAGTACACCATCTTCACCGGCCGGCCGGTGTGCAGGGCCAGCATGCACGCGTGGACCTGCATGGAGACGTCCTCGCGGCCGCCGAACGCGCCGCCGACCCCGGCCAGGCTGAGCCGGACCTTGTCGTGCGGCAGGCCGAGGCAGTCGGCGACCTGGGCGAGGTCGCCGTGCAGCCACTGGGTCGCGATGAACAGGTCGACGCCGCCGTCCTCGGCCGGGATCGCGAGGCCTGACTCGGGGCCGAGGAACGCCTGGTCCTGCATGCCGACCTCGTACTCGCCGGTGACCACGACCGGCGCGGTGACGTCCTGCGGGCCCTTGCGGATCGGCACGTGCCGCAGCAGGTTGCCGGCCTCGTGCACGCGCTCGGTCGCCGGGTCGAGGGCGGCCTCGCTGTCCACGACGGGCGCCAGCACCTCGTACTCGACCGCGATGCGCGCCGCGGCCCGCCGGGCGGTCTCGGGGTGGTCGGCGGCGACGATGGCGACCGGCTCGCCGGCGTAGCGGACCTGGCCGATGGCGAGCACCGGCTGGTCGCGGTGCTCCAGCCCGTAGTGCTTGGCCCCGGGCACGTCGCCGGCGGTGAGCACGGCGTGCACGCCCGGCAGCGTCAGGGCCCCGGTGATGTCGATCGCGGCGATCCGGGCGCGCGGGTGGGGGCTGCGCAGCGTCGCGCCCCACAGCATCCGGTCGGCCCAGAGGTCGGATGAGAACGCGAACTCGCCGGTGACCTTGAGCGTGCCGTCGGGCCGGGCCGGTGAGGTACCGATACCGCTCGTGGCCTTCGTGGATACGGTCACCGCAGCCTCCTCGCCGCCCGGGCCAGGCCGGCGGCCAGTACCGTCGCGTCCACTGTGGACAGCGCACCGTCCTGCACGACCGCGCGGCCGCCGACCAGCAGCAGGCGCAGCGGGGCGGCCGGGCCGAAGACGAGGGCGGCGACGGGGTCCTCGATGCCGGCGTGGCCGAGCCCGTCGAGGCGCCACAGCGCGATGTCGGCGAGCTTGCCCGGCTCGAGCGAGCCGAGCTCGCCGTCCCGGCCGAGGCAGCGGGCCCCGCCGATGGTGCCCAGCGCGAGGGACTCCCGCGCGGTCAGGGCGGCCGGGCCGCCGCGCAGCCGGGCCAGGTACAGCGCCTGGCGCAGCTCCGCGCCGAGCTCGCCGGCCTCCTGGGAGGCGGCGCCGTCGACGCCGAGGCCGACCGGCACCCGGGCGTCGAGCAGGTCGCGGACCGGGGCGATGCCGGCCCCGAGGCGCCCGTTGGAGCTCGGGCAGTGGGCGACGCCGGTGCCGGTCGCGGCGAGCCGGGCGATCGCGGCGGCGTCGAGGTGTACGGCGTGGGCGAGCCAGACGTCGTCGCCGAGCCAGCCGAGGTCCTCGGCGTACTGCACCGGCGTGCACCCGTGGACCTCCTGGCAGTACCGCTCCTCCTCGACCGTCTCGGCGAGGTGGGTGTGCAGCCGCACGCCCTCGGACCGGGCCAGGTCGGCCGCCTCCCGCATCAGCCGCGGGGTGACCGAGAACGGGCTGCACGGCGCGACCGCGATGCGCACCATGGCCCCGGGCGCCGGGTCGTGGTACCGGTCGATCGCCTCCTTGGTGGCGGCGAGCGCGGCGTCGGTGTCCTCCACGACCGAGTCGGGCGGCAGGCCGCCGTCCTTCTCCGAGAGGTCCATGGAGCCGCGGCACGGGTGGAAGCGCAGCCCGACGGCGGCGGCCGCCTCGATCTCGGCCGCGAGCAGGTCGCCGGCGCCGCGCGGGAACACGTAATGGTGGTCGGTGCTCGTCGTGCACCCGGTGAGGGCCAGCTGGGCCAGGCCCGCGGCCGCGGCGGCGTGCACGGTGCCGGCGTCGATGCGGGCCCAGACGGGGTACAGCTCCTTGAGCCAGCCGAAGAGGATCTCCTGCTGCGCGTAGCCGCGGGTGGCCCACTGGTAGAGGTGGTGGTGGGTGTTGACCAGCCCCGGGGTGGCCAGGCAGCCGCGGCCGTCGACCCGCGTCGCGCTCGCGTCGCCCCGGTAGGGGCCGGCCCCCACCGCCACGATCCGGTCGCCGTCCACGACGACGTGCCCGTCGGCGTGCTCGGTGCCGGCCGCGTCGACTGTCGCGACCGCGCAGCCCTCGATGACGATCATTGCCCGGCCGCCGTGCGCACCGCCGCGACGATGTGCTCGTACCCGGTGCAGCGGCACAGGTTGCCGGCCAGCGCCTCGCGGATGTCCGGGTCGCTCGGGTGCGGGTTGCGCTCCAGCAGGTCGTGGACGGCCACGATGAGCCCGGGGGTGCAGAACCCGCACTGGACCGCGCCGGCGGCGAGGAACGCCTGCTGGATCGGGTGCAGCGCGTCGCCCCCGGCGAGGCCCTCGACGGTGCGCACCGCCCGCCCCTCGGCCTGCCCGGCGGCGACCAGGCAGGCGCAGACCGGGGTGCCGTCGAGGTACACCGTGCAGGACCCGCACTCCCCCTGCTCGCAGGCGTTCTTGGCGCCGGGCAGGCCGAGCCGCTCGCGCAGCACGTACAGCAGGCTCTCGCCCGGCCAGACGTCGTCGGCGGTGCGTTCCTCGCCGTTCACGGACACGTTCAGCCGCATCGGTACTCCTCCCATGCCCACCGCAGCGTCCGTCCGCCCAGGACCGACAGGGCGTGCCGGCGGTACGCGGCGCTGCCCCGCACGTCGTCGATCGGGCGGGCCGCGGCCGCGACGAGCTCGCCGAAGCGCGCCACCATCGGCTCCGGCAGCGGCCCGCGCGACTCCCACGGCAGCTCGGCCGCGAACTCCTCCGCCGCGGCGGCCCGCAGCGGGGTCGGGCCGGCCGAGCCGATCCCGGTCCCCGCGGTACGCCGCTGCGGGTCCAGGGCCAGGGCGAACGAGCACACCGCGATCACCATCGCGTTGCGGGTGCCGACCTTGGCGAACTGCTGCGCGCCGGCCGCGGGCGGCACGCGGAACGCGGCGATGAGCTCGTCGGGGGCCAGGGCGCTGCGCTTGGGGCCGGCGAAGAACTCGGCCGCGGGGATGCGCCGGGCGCCGCGCACCGAGGCGACCTCGATCTCGGCGCCGGTGGCGAGCAGCGGCGGGTGGGCGTCGCCGGCCGGGGAGGCCGAGCCGAGGTTGCCGCCGACCGTGCCCCGGTTGCGGATCTGCGGGGAGCCCACCGTGCGGGCAGCCATGGCCAGACCCGGCAGGCGCCCGCCGAGCTCGTCGATGATGCGGCGGTACGTCACCCCGGCCCCGATCCGCAGCACGCCCCCGTCGGCGCCCCACTCGGCCAGCGCGCCGACGCGGGTCAGGTCCAGCAGCGCGGGCGGGCGGCGGCGGTCGAAGTTCAGCTCGACCATCACGTCGGTGCCGCCCGCGATCGGCACCGCGCCGGGGTGCTCGGCCTTGGCCGCGAGCGCCTCGTCCCAGGTCGACGGCCTCAGAAAGTCCATGCGACCTCCTGCGGCACCGCGGCGCCGTCGCGGCGCACGACGCCCTCGATGAGCCCGTAGGGCCGGTCGGCCGCGTAGTAGACCTCGTTCGGGTTGTCCAGGCCGAACGGCGCCAGGTCGACCAGGAAGTGGTGCCGGTTGGGCAGCGAGAGCTTCACCTCGACGACGTCCGGGCAGCGCTCCAGCACCCGTGAGCCCATCGCGAACAGGGTCTGCTGCAGCGCGTAGCTGTAGGTGTCGGCGAACGCCTCGACCAGGGCCTCCCGGGCGGGCCGGGGATCCGTGAACCCCTCGGCGCACCGCCAGGTGGCGTCGACGGAGGTGGCGAGGATGCGGTCGCGGGTCTCGGGCAGCGTGGTGTAGCGGTCCTTGACGTACCCGTGGAACTCCGAGTCGGTGGTCTTGAGCAGCACGAGCCCGCCGATGCCGGAGACGACCTGGGTGCCGTGGGGTCCATGGTGGACGGTGGCGGTGCGGACCTCGCCCCCCTCGCGACGGAAGGAGTGCCGGCCGTCGACGCTCTGCCAGGGGTACTGCTGGATGGCGACCCGGGCCGCGTGGATCGACGGCTGCGAGGCGACGAAGTGCTCGGCGAGCCGGGCGGCGAACGCCTCGATGCTCGCGACGCCGAACTCGCGGGCGAAGGCGTAGACCGTGTTCTTCTGCGTGTCGGTCGGCAGCACGGCCGCGTTGTCGCCGGTCAGGTGGCTGGCGGCGAGGTCGCCGCGCAGGGCCACGCTCACGTTGAGGTCGGTCAGCCGGTCGCCGTCGGCGCCGCGCTCGACGCGCACCAGGCGCGTCTCGGCCTTGCCGTACTGGTTCGGGCCCAGCTCGAAGGTCGGCACGCGCTCAGCTCCCCCGGTAGGTCGAGTACCCGAACGGGCTCAGCAGCAGCGGCACGTGGTGGTGGCGCGGTTCGGCGACGGTGAACACGATCGACACCTCGGGAAAGAAGGCGTCGGGGCCGAGGTAGGCGGCGGTGTCGATGACCAGCCGGTAGCGGCCCGGGCCGACGTCCTCCCAGCGCAGCCGCCCGTCGGCGTCGGTGAGCCCGTCGCCGACGAGGATGTGCCCGGCCGTCTCCAGCCGGATGGGCACGCCCGCGGCGGGAATGCCACGGGCGGTGTCGAGCACGTGGGTCGATAAGCTCATGCAGCCTCCGCTTCGCTCCGGCCGCCTGAGCCGAACCTGCGCCTCTGGTGAGCGGCCCCTCCGCTTCGCTCCGGGCCGCTCATGCAGCCACCGATTCCGCCAAGCGTTCCAGGCGGAGCTCGACGATCTTGCGCAGCTCGCCGCGGACGACCACGCGCTCGGTCTCCTCGTCGTTGCCCAGCCGCCCGCGCGCGTCCGCGAGCACCTCGGCGGCCGACTTGCCGGTGGCGAAGATCAGGAACAGGTGCCCGAAGCGGCGCTCGTAGGCGTCGTTGGCCCGGGCCAGATCCTCGTCGGCGCCCTCGACCCCGGACTGCTCACGGCGGGACCACTCGGCGTCGGTACCGCCGCCGGAGGGTCGCTGCCCGATCCGCGGATGCGCGGCCAGGACGCGCTGCAACTCGGCCCAGCCGAGCTCGTCGAATGCCGTCACGCCGCACACGACCAGGTCGGCGGGCGTCTGATAGGGCCGCGCGGCGGCCACGCGGGCGGCCCACCCGGGCGACGCGCAGCAGGCGAGCAGGGCCTCCTCGGCGGCCTCGGGCGCGAGGCCGTTGAACCGATCGAGCATGACACCCCTCTCGTATCCCCGGGACAGTACTCCGGGGATGTTTCATGTCCAGACCATTCGAACGGCTTCCGCGATCATGTCCAGTATCCGCGTTTTGTCCGGTCCGGCGAGGGTGTAGCCGGAATCGTGTCAGCTCGGCGCCAGGCCGGGCATGACGACGTGCAGCCGCCACCGCGCCTCGAAGACGTCCAGGGGGCGCAGGCCGGCCCGCGTCCGCTCGTTCGTCGACAGCGTTTCGCAGTTGCGGTCGACGAGCACCACGACGGTGTGGCCGTCCGGGTAGCCGAACACCAGGGTCACGTCCGTCGGGTAGCCGATCAGCCGGCAGCGTGCGTCGGCCGGGGCCGGCGGCAGGGCGTTCGCCTCGCGCACCACCTGGTCCACGCCCGCCGTCAGGGTGCGCGGCTCCGCGAGCGTGCGGGCCCCGCCGCGGGTCGGGGTCGGGTCGGCGGACCCGCGCGTCTCGCAGCGGGTCACCGAGACCGCGCCGACCGGCACGAGGTCGCCCGGGAGGTCCGGGTGCGGGCTCCGGCGCACCGGCGTGGGCACCGCCGCGCACGGGCCCGCATCGGGCCCGGCCGGCACGTCGGGCGTCGTCGTCTTCGACCGGGCAGCCGCGGCCGCAAGCAGGATGACCGCCAGCGTGGCCGCCGCGGCCGCCGTCGTCAGGTAGCGGGTGCGGCGGACCCGGGTGCGCACCGCGGCCAGGCGGTCGGGGGGCGTCGGCAGCTCGGGTACCGCGGACTGCAGGCGGTCGCGCAGCGCGCGCTCCGGCGGGGTCAGGTCACTCATCGGATCGGCTCCCTTCGTTCGGGCTGGTCCAGCCGGAGATCGGCGTCGGCGCGCAGGGCGGCCAGCGCCCGGTGGGACTGGACCCGGACCGTGGCCTCGGAGCAGCCCACCAGCGCCGCCGTCGCCGTGACCGAGCAGTCGTGGGCGTACCGCAGGACGACCACCGCGCGCTGCTGGCGGCTCAGCCGAGCCAGGGCCCGCCGGACCGCGTCCCGGTCGCTAACCGAGGCCGCGTGGTCGCCGCGCGCCGCCGGCTCCGGCAGCTCGGCGGTCGGCACCTCGGCCCGCCAGCGGCGCCGGCGCCAGCTCAGATACGTGGTGAGCAGGATCTTGCGCACGTACGCCTCCGGGTTGGACCCCGCCGCGACCCGGCGCCAGCGCCGCCACGCCGCCGCGAGCGCGGTCTGGAGGAGGTCCTCGGCCGCGCGGTCGTCGCCGGTCAGCAGCCACGCGGTGCGCAGCAGCGCCGCCGACCGGGCCGTGACGAACTCGGCGAAGTCATCCATGCCGTTGGAACGCTCCACGGCCAGCGAAACGTTAACGAGCCAGTTCAGGTGGGCCGTGGCAGACTCGAACACATGGTCGATATGGAGCTGCGGCCCGCGGTGGAGGTCGTCGACGCCGGCGGGCGGGTGGTGCGCATCATCGACGCGCACCTGCTCACCGCGGGTGACGTGGTCGGGCACGACCTGCCCAACCGCGGGGTCGAGATCGTCGTCGAGGGTGACGGGTTCCGCGCCCGCTGGGTGCGCGGGGCGTTCAGCCTGCCCGCCTTCGCGAAGGTGTTCGCGGGCGGCGCGGCCGGCGGGGCCCTGTTCCGCCTGCTCGGGCTGCCCGGGGCGGTGCTGGGCACGATCATCGCGGTCGGGATCGCGCGCAGCAACCGGCCGGCCCGCCCCGCCGACGTCGACGATCCGCAGGTCAGCGTGCTGGAGGACGGCCCCGACCTGGTCCTGCGCTCCGCCTCGCTGGCCGCCCTCGTCCTCGCGATCATGCAGCTCACCGGCGCCGACGGGCCGGTGACCGTGAGCCCCGCGGCCGGGTCCGGCGCCGGTCCCGAGGGCGTACGCCTCGACGACGTGGGCGGCCTCGAGGACGTGGTGGCGCAGTTCCGCGACGTCGCCGTGTCGTTCCGCCACCCGGAGGTGATGGCCCGCTGGGGCGCCACCCGGCCGCAGGGCATCCTCCTCTACGGCCCGCCCGGCACCGGCAAGACCATGCTCGCCCAGGCCCTGGCCAACGAGATCGGCGCCGACCTGCGCGAGATCCGCACGCCGGAGATCCTCGACAAGTGGGTCGGCAACTCGGAGAAGAACATCCAGCGGATCTTCACCGAGGCCCGCGGCCTGCGCCGCCCGACGATCCTGCTGTTCGACGAGTTCGACTCGATCATCAGCTACACGGGCGCCGCCTTCGACGCCGCCGGCCAGATGATCAACGCGGTGGCCGGCATCTTCAAGCAGGAGATGAACACGCTCATCGAGGCCAACCCGAACGTCATCGTGGTGGCGACGACGAACTTCCCCGACCGCGTCGACGCCTCGCTGGTGCGCTCCGGGCGTTTCGACCTGAAGCTCTCGGTGCCCGCCCCGGGCGCGCGGGCGCGGGCGGCGATCCTCGGCCGGCAGATCCGGGCCCTGATCGCGCGGCACGAGACGCCCGGATTCCGCATGTTCGCCGACGACGTGAACCTCGACGAGCTCGCGGCCGCGGCGGCCGGGCTGACCGGCGCCGACCTCAAGGAGGCCCTGCGCCGCGCCCAGCTCGACAAGGCGATGAGCGAGGCCCGGGGCGGCGAGGCCGGCCCGATCACCCAGGCCGAGCTGCACGCCGCGATCCGGCGCCTGACGTAGGGCTCCTCAGGCGGCCTCGAGGTAGTGCAGGACGGCGGCCACGCGGCGGTCGGTGCGGTCGTCCGGCGCCAGCTCGAGCTTGGCGAAGATGCTGCGGATGTGCTTGTGCACGGCGCCCTCGGTGACGAAGAGGCGCTCGGCGATGGCGGTGTTGCCGAGGCCCTCCGCCATCAGGGCGAGGACCTCGCGCTCGCGGGCGCTGAGCCGCTCCAGGCGCGCGCCGGGGCGGCTGCGGCTGAGCAGCTGGGCGACGACGTCCGGGTCGATCGCGGTGCCGCCGCCGGCGACGCGGTGCAGGGCGGTCAGGAACTCCTCGACACGGCCGACGCGCTCCTTGAGCAGGTACCCCAGGCGCGAACCGCCGACCGCGAGCAGATCGGTGGCGAAGGCCTGCTCGACGTACGCCGACAGCACCAGCACCGCGAGGTCCGGCCGGCGGCGGCGCGCCTCGACCGCGGCCACGATGCCCTCGTCCGTGTGGGTCGGGGGCATGCGCACGTCCACGATTGCCACGTCGGGCGCGTGCTCGTCGACGGCGGCGAGGAAGGTGGTCGGGTTGTCGGTGGTGGCGACGACGTCGAGGTCCTCCGCGCGCAGCAGCATCGCGAGCCCCTCCCGGAGCAACGCGTCGTCCTCGGCGATCACGATCCGCACGGGATGCTCACTTTCAGGATGGTCGGGCCGCCCGTCGGGCTGGTCAGTTCCACGGTGCCGTCGTGGGCCGCGGCGCGCTGGCGGATGCCGGTCAGGCCGGAGCCGCCCTGCTCGTCCGCCCCGCCGTGCCCGTCGTCGGCGATGGTCAGGTGCAGGCGGTCGCCGGTGCGGCGCAGGCGCAGCGTGGCGTGCTCGGCCCCGCTGTGCTTGGCGACGTTGGTGAGGGCCTCGGCGGCGACGAAGTACGCCGTCGCCTCCACCGAAGCCGCGCAGCGCACCGGCAGCTCCGCGTCGACGTCGACCGGCACGGCGCAGTTGGCGGCGAGGGAGCGCAGCGCGTCGGGCAGGCTGCGGTCGGTGAGCACCGGCGGCAGGATCGTGCGGACCACGGCGCGCAGGTCGGCCAGGGCCGCCTCGGCCGCGCCCTGGGCCCGCTCCAGGATCTCGTCGGCGCGCTCCGGGTTCTTGGCCACCGCCCGCCGGGCCGCGCCGAGCAGCACGTTGACGGCCACGATGCGGTTCTGGGTGCCGTCGTGCAGGGCGCGCTCGATGCGGCGCAGCTCGGTGGCGTGGGCGTCGAGGGCGGCGGCCCGGGTCGCGGTCAGTTCGGCGACGCGCAGCATCAGGTCGGTGCCGGGCGCGGGGGCGAGCAGCAGGCGCCCGGGCGCCTCCTGGAGGCGGGCCATCAGCGGCGTGGCGTAGAAGACCAGGAACAGCCACACGAGCGCGAGGGCGGACACGACCAGGGCCCCGCGGTTGTCGTGGACCAGCGGGAAGCCGATCGAGGAGGTGGCCCCGTCGGGCGGGAGGAGCCGCCACCACAGCGGGAACGAGCCGTCGCGCAGCACGTTGACCGGCAGCGCGATGGCGAAGACACCGAGAAAGAGCCCGGCCGTCCCGTGTACCGCGGCCCAGGCCACCTCGCGCCGCACCGCGCGGTCGGCGACGGCGTCGCGCAGCCGGGTCGGCGCGGGCAGGTGGCCCAGCAGTTCCGGCCCGGTCCTGGAGAGCCGGTCGCGCTCGCGGTCGGCGACGACGCGCAGCAGCCGCAGCGCGAACGGCAGCAGCACCAGCCCGACACCGGCAACACAGGCGAGCACCGTGACCGCGGTGGTCACGAGCGCGATGAGCGCCAGGAACGCGGTGCCGAGCCCGCCGACGAGCCGCTCGAGCGCGTCGAGCGCAACGCGAAGCCGCCGCGGTTGAGCCACGTGCTGTCCTCCTAGCTCGCTGCGCTCGCGGTGGGGGAGCTCCACTCCACCCACACCCCCTCAGAATCTACGGCGCCGCGCCCGAGCATGAACAAGCAGGCGAGAGCGACACCCGTCGCTGAGATCTTGCCGGTCGCCGATCCGGCCCGGTCGATCAGTACAGCCTGCTGTACCCCGGTCGTCCAGTGCACGGCATCGACCCGGTGCCGGCACGGCCATAGCGTCGTCGGCATGACGAAGAACCGGATGCTCTGGCTGACCCTCGCTGTCGCGGCTGTGCTCAATGCCGCGCTGTCCACCGTGAACCCGTTCCTCGGCGCCGGCTTCGGCGTCGTGGTGCTCGCGTGCGCGGGCACCCTGATCCTGCGCCACTACCGGCGGTCCTAGGCCCCGTCTCGTGGATCTTGGTGGAGCGTGTAACGGCGTAGCATGACAGGGCTGCCGTCCGGGGTGGTCCAGTTCGCCGTCGTGGTGTGAAGGTGCTGCCAACCGGTGCTCTCGTACAGTGCGATGGCCGCCGACCGTTGGCTTGCGACGACCTCCAGCGTCAGATCGGTGTGGTGGTCGGCGGCCCATCGTCGCGCCTGCTGCAGCAGCCTGGTCGCGACGTGGTCCCGGCGGAATGCGGGCGCGACGAACAGGCGGCCGAGCTCGGCGGACGGCGGTGTTGGACCGTGGTCTCCCGACGGGACGGGAGCGGCGTGTACAGCGACGTGTCCTACCACGGCGGCGCCGCCCGTCGTGGCGATCGATGCGTGCAACATGCCGGGCGGGCAAAGCCATCGGTGCGGATCGTCCGGCCAGTTCAGCGGGTAGCCATCGAGGCGATGCACGTCGGCGAGCAGGTCGACGCACAGCTGCAGGTCGCGTGGTTCCCGGTCGCGGATCGTCACCTCGTCCATGTCCTCATCCTTGCGGTTGTCCGGCGTGCCGCTCCGGTGCAGGGCAGGCGGTGCGGTAGACCTCACCAAAGATCCACGGGACAGGGCCTAGTGCCAGGTGCGCGCGCCCGCCTCGAAGGCGGCGTGGTCGTGGACCGGGATCACGCACAGCAGGTGGCCGCCCGGGGCGCGCAGCACGTGGCAGTCCAGCCAGCGGCGCACGGGCTCGGCGCCGAGCGCGGTCAGGCGGGCCACCTCGGCGTCGAGGTCGTCCGTCTCGAAGTCGAGGTGGTACCGCGCCTCGCCCTCGATCTCCTGCAGGGCCGCGTAGATCAGGCCGCCGGCCAGGCTGGTGAACTGCGGCTCGTGCGGTTCGACGGCCGCCTCGGCCCCGAGGGCGCCGGCCCAGAACGACTCCGCGGCCGGGCGTTCGGGCGCGGCGACGTCGATGACGACGGCGAAGAGTCGCGAGCGGTGCATCAGCCGTGCACGAACGGTGTCGTGGTGGCCAGCCGGCGGAAGCCGAGCCGCTGCAGGATCGGGCTGCTGTCGTCGGTCGCGTCGACCTGCAGGTAGCGGAAGCCGGCCGCGGCGGCCTGGGCGGCCCGGTAGGCCACGACGGCCCGGAACACCCCGCGGCCCCGCCACTCCGGCGCGGTGCCGCCGCCCCAGAGACTGGCGAACTCGGTACCGCGGTGCAGCTCGACCCGCCCGGCGCAGATCGGGCGGTCGCCGGCCAGGGCGACGACGGCCTTCACCTCGTCGGGCTGGGCGAGCAGGGTCCGCCCGATGGCGGAGTGGTCGCCGCCGAAGACCTCGTCGTGGATGCGGACCACGAGCTCGGCGCCGTCGGCGTCGGTGACGGGCACCAGGCGTACCCCGTCGGGCGGCGCGGCGTCCTGGGGCAGCACGCCCACCTCGGCGACGAGCAGCGCCTCGGCCGGCCCGGGCTCGAAGCCGGCGTCCAGGAGGCGGTCGGCCAGGTCGGCCGGCTCGTCGTGCGAGTACAACTTCCACTCCCACGGCAGGCCGGCGTCGGCGAAGCGGCGGATCTGCGCCGCGATGACCGCGTCGGCGTCCAGCCCGCCGAGCCCGGACCAGGTGATGCCGGTCCACCCGTCGGCCGCGCCGACCACGCGCACCACGCCCGGCTCGCGCTCGACCACGGCGCCGGGCCCCTCCTGCGGCCGCTGCCGGATGTCCCGGTCGAATTGCGCGAGGATCTCGTTGACGTCCATGTCTCCACCCGATACCGGGCCGGTCTCGTGCGCAACCCATTTCTGCGATCACGCCGCGGCGCGCCCCGTCGTCAGCCGAGCAATGTCGGGAGGGGCAGGCCCGGTACCGACGGGAGGATCTGGGTCGGCAGGGGCAGGACCGGGCCGGTCGGGACGATCTGGGTCGGCAGGCCCGGGATGATCTGGCCGCCTCCCCCGTTGCCCGGCGTGTTCGTCGCGCCCCCGCCGCCGCCCGGGTCTCCGCCCGCGGTCGTCGCGCCCGGGGCCGGGGTCGGGGTGGCCGGGACGGCCTCGGTGGTCGGGGGCGGCGCGCTCGTCGCGGACGGGGCGGCGGCGGCCGGGGTGGGCGGCGGAAGCTGGGACCGCAGGTCGGCGATGCGGTCGAGCAGGCGCTGGCGGGTGCCCGGGTTGTCGACCTGGGCCGCCTCGTTCGCGGCGGTGTCCAGGAGGCGGCGCGCGTCGTCATACCGGCCGGCGGCGATGGCGTCGGCGGCCTCGGCGATGGCCTGCTCGGCGGCGCGGGCGTGGGCCTGCTCCGGGTACAACACCTGGGTGAGCGGCCACAGAGGACCGTTCGGGCCCGAGCGTTCGGCGCCCACGGCGAGGCCGGCGAGGATCACGAGGGCGGCCGCCACCGCGGCGAACGTGCGGCGCAGTCCCGCCCCGGGCCGCCGCCGGCGCCGCTTTTCCGAAATGTCGGAAACGATGGTGTCCGGCTCCGGGGCGGCATCTCGCAGCTCGGGCCGGTCCGGCAGAGAGTCCGGGTCCAGGTCCAGGTCCGGCAGGTCGGCCGACAGGTCCGCGTGCCAATCGGCGAACAGGTCGGTCAAGGCGTCGCCCGCCGGGGCGCCGGGGCGCTCGCCCCGTGCCAGGGCGTCCAGCAGAGCGTCGTCGGCGTGCAACGTGGCCAGGTCGACCGGCGTCTCGCCGCGGCTGTCCGGCACGGTCTCACCTCGATCCGTCATCGCGCCACCACGAACACCAGCGTAAACGCGCGGAGCAGCAGAGAGGTCACGCCGCCACCTCGCCCAGGGAGTCGCCGGCCAGGGTGCGCAGGCGGGCCAGGGCGCGCGACTGGTACACCCGCACGACCGCCGCCGACAGGCCGACGATCACGCCGGTCTCCTCCGCCGACAGCCCGGCCGCGACCCGCAGGAGGACGATCTCGCGCTGCTGCTCGGGGAGCTGGGCCAGCAGCACCGAGAGGCGGCGGGCCAGGTCGGTGCTCACCGCCTGCTGCTCGGGCCCCGGCGCCGCGTCCGGCCGATCGGGGAACGTCGGGGTCGGGCCCGGGCCGCGGACCGCGGCGCGCTGGGCGTCGGCGACCTTGTGCGCGGCGATCGTGTAGACGAACGCGGTGAACGGGCGGCCCTGGTCGCGGTACCGCGGCAGGGCCCGCAGCAGCGCGAGGCACACCTCCTGGGCCACGTCGTCCGCGGTCGTGTAGGCCCCGCCGACGCGCCCGAGCTTGGCGCGGCAGTAGCGCACCACGCCCGGCCGCAGCTGTTCCAGCAGGGCCGCCGTGGCCTCCGGCTCGGACCGTACGGCGCGGTCGACGAGCCCCGGATCGAATGTCGCCGTCATCGTGAACGCACGGTAACCGCCTGCGGCCGGAACCACCACCCGGAGAAATTTCCCGGAGAAGCTGTTACGCCCGGCCGGGAGTTCGCGATCTCACCCATGAAGGGAGGACCATATGGGCGTCGAGGTGCACGTGGAGGGGCTGACGAAGTCCTTCGGCGCCCAGCCCGTGTGGTCCGACGTCACGCTGACCCTGCCCGCCGGGGAGATCTCGGTGCTGCTGGGCCCGTCCGGCACGGGCAAGTCGGTGTTCCTCAAGACGCTCGTCGGGCTGCTCAAGCCCGACCGCGGCGCCATTCTCATCGGCGAGCACGACCTCACGCGACTGCGCGAGCGGGAGCTGTACGAGGTGCGCAAGCTCTTCGGCGTGCTCTTCCAGGACGGCGCGCTGTTCGGGTCGATGAACATCTACGACAACGTGGCGTTCCCGCTGCGCGAGCACACCCGCAAGCCGGAGCGCGAGGTGCGCGCGATCGTCTCCGAGAAGCTCGACATGGTGGGGCTGAACGGTGCCGAGGGCAAGCTGCCCGGCGAGATCTCCGGCGGCATGCGCAAGCGCGCCGGGCTGGCCCGGGCACTCGTGCTCGACCCGGAGATCGTGCTCTTCGACGAGCCGGACTCGGGTCTCGACCCGGTCCGCACGGCGTACCTCAACCAGCTCATCATCGACCTCAACCAGCAGATCGACGCCACGTTCCTGATCGTCACGCACGACATCAACACCGCGCGCACGGTTCCGGACAACATCGGCCTGATCTACCACGGGCACCTGGCCATGTTCGGCCCGCGCGAGATGCTGTTGTCCAGCACCGAGCCGGTCGTGCGGCAGTTCCTCAACGCCCAGCGGGTCGGCCCGATCGGCATGGCCGAGGAGAAGGACGCCGACGAGCTGCAGGCCGAGGCCGACGCGGGGGTCGAGCCGCCGCCGCTGCCGCCGATCCCGTTGCAGCTGCCGCCCTCCAACAGAGAGCCGCGAAGGGCGGAGCGCCCGCCGGGCCAGTGGTGCGCGGCCAACAACATCGCCCCGCCCGAAGGGTCGTTCCGGTCATGACGGCGGTCGGGCTGTTCTTCATCTTCTCGCTCGACGCCCTGCGCGGGCTGTTCAGGAGACCGTGGCAGCTGCGCGAGTTCGTGCAGCAGGCCTGGTTCGTCAGCTCGGTGTCGATCATGCCGGCCGCGCTGGTCTCGGTGCCGTTCGGCGCGGTCATCGCGCTGCAGCTCGGCTCGCTGGTGCGCCAGCTCGGCGCGCAGTCGTTCACCGGGGCGGCGTCGGTGCTCGCGGTCGTGCGCGAGGCCGGCCCGATCGTCACCGCGCTCATCATCGCCGGCGCCGGCGGCTCGGCGATCTGCGCCGACCTGGGCGCGCGCAAGATCCGCGAGGAGCTCGACGCGATGGAGGTGCTGGGCATCGACCCGCTGCACCGGCTGGTCGCGCCCCGGATCGCGGCCACGATGCTTGTCGCGGTGCTGCTCAACGGCCTGGTGAGCGTGGTCGGGGTGGCCGGCGGCTACTTCTTCAACGTGGTGCTGCAGCACGGCACCCCGGGGGCGTACCTGGCCAGCTTCCAGGCCCTCGGGCAGCTGCCGGACCTCGTCGTCGGCGAGATCAAGGCGCTCGTGTTCGGCGCGGTGGCGGCGCTCGTGGCCTCGTACAAGGGCATGACCGCGAAGGGCGGCCCCAAGGGCGTCGGGGACGCGGTGAACCACAGCGTGGTCATCACCTTCATGCTGCTGTTCGCGCTCAACTTCGTCATCACGGCCGTGTACTTCCAGATCGTGCCGCAGAAGGGGAGCTGAGCATGGCCATCCTGAACCGGCTCGACGATCTCGGCGGTCAGCTGACCTTCTACCTGCGCGCGTTCGCGTGGGCACCGCGGACGGTCCGGCGGTACAAGCGCGAGATCGTCCGGCTGCTCGCCGAGGTCAGCTTCGGCGGCGGCGCGCTCGCCGTGGCCGGCGGCACCGTGGGCGTCATCTGCTTCATGACGTTCTTCACCGGCACCGAGGTGGGGCTGCAGGGCTACCAGGCGCTGGACCAGATCGGCTCCAGCGCGTTCACCGGGTTCGTCTCGGCCTACTTCAACACCCGCGAGATCTCCCCGCTCGTCGCCGCGCTGGCCCTCTCGGCGACGGTCGGCTGCGGGTTCACCGCGCGGCTCGGCGCGATGCGCATCTCCGAGGAGGTCGACGCGCTCGAGGTGATGGCGGTACCGTCGCTGCCGTTCCTGGTCACCACGCGGATGATCGCCGGGCTGATCGCGGTCGTGCCGCTCTACGTGGTCGGGCTGCTGTCGAGCTACCTCGCCACCCGGACCATGGCCATCGTCTACTTCGGACAGTCCGCGGGCACGTACGACTACTACTTCCACCTGTTCCTGCCGCCGGTCGACGTGCTGTGGTCGTTCGTCAAGGTGGTCGTGTTCAGCGTCATCGTCGTGCTGGTGCACTGCTACTACGGGTACACCGCGAGCGGCGGCCCGGCCGGGGTCGGCGTCGCCGTGGGGCGCGCGGTGCGCCTGGCCATCGTCGCGGTGAACGTCGTGGACTTCTTCCTGTCGCTGGCCATCTGGGGCGCGACGACGACCGTGCGGATCGCCGGATGAGAAGACTCCTGGGCCTCGCCTTCATCGTGCTGCTGAGCGCCGCGCTCGGGCTGGCCGTGCTGCAGTACGACAAGGCCTTCACCCCTGTCACGTGGGTGACCCTGAAGGCCGCGCACACCGGCATGCAGCTGAGCCCGGGCGCCGAGGTCAAGTACTACGGCGTCGTCGTCGGCGAGGTGCGCAGCGTGGACAGCGACGGCTCGGGCGCGCGGCTGCGCCTGGCCCTCGACCCCGCACCGGCGACCCAGATCCCGGCGACGGTCAGCGCCCGGCTGCTGCCCAAGACGCTGTTCGGGGAGCGCTACGTCGCGCTCGTCCCCGGACCGGGCGGCCGGGCCATCCGCGACGGCGACGTCATCGGCCAGGACCGCTCGGCGAGCGCCCTCGAGCTCGAACGGGTCCTCGACGACGCCCTGCCGCTGCTGCAGGCGATCCAGCCGGACAAGCTCGCCGCGACGCTTGGCGCGCTGGCGACGGCCCTGGAGGGCAAGGGCGACCAGGTCGGCCGCGACGTGACGAACCTCGACAGCTACCTGCGGGCGCTCAACCAGGACATGCCGCTCATCGCCGAGGACGTGCGGCGGCTCGCCGCGGTGCTCGACGTGTACGACGGCGTCCTGCCGGACCTGCTCGGCCTGCTGCGCGACGTCTCGGTCACCGCGGACACGGTGGTCGAGCAGCGCGAGCAGCTGGCCGGCTTCTACGCGGACACCACGGCGGCGGCGGACAGCACGAAGTACTTCCTGCAGCGCCACGGCGACCAGCTCATCCGGGTCGGCGACGTGAGCCGGCCGGTGCTGGAGCTGCTCGCCGCGTACGCGCCGGAGTACCCCTGCCTGATGCAGGGCCTGGTCGCGCTGCAGCCGCGGGTCGATCAGGTCTTCTCCGGCGGCCGGATGCACATCACGCTGGAGATCACGCGGGACAACGGCAAGTACGTCAACGGCGACCAGCCCGTCTACGGCGCCCGCAACGGCCCCGACTGCCGCGGCCTGCCGAGCCCCCAGGTGCCCGGGCCCGGCGCGGCGATAAACGACGGCTACGACTACGGCGCGAACCGCCCGGGCCCCGCCAGGCTCCCGGTGGGCACGGTCGTGTCGCCGCCCTCCAGCGAGGCCGGCTCGGCCGACGAGCAGAAGCTGCTCGACCCGCTGATCGGCGCGGCCGAGGGCGTGCTGCCGGCCGAGGTGCCCGACATCGCGGTACTGCTGTGGGGCCCGCTGCTGCGCGGAGTGGTGGTGAACGCGAAGTGAAGAAGGACCTGTTCAAGCTCACGCTCTTCGCCGCGGTGACGGTACTGCTGACCGGCCTGCTCGCGCATACCCTCGGCGCGTTCGGCGGCGGCGGCACGCGGTACAAGGCCCGCTTCACCGACGTGACCGGCCTGCTCGCCGGGGACGACGTGCGCATCGCCGGGGTGAAGGTCGGGGAGGTCGGGGCCATCCGCGTCGCCGACAACCGGGTCGCCGAGGTCGCCTTCACCGTCGACGACGCCATCCCGCTCACCACGGACGTGCGGGCGACCATCCGGTACCGCAACCTCGTCGGCCAGCGTTACGTCGCGCTGAACGAGGGCCCGGGCGACGGGCGGCCGCTGAGCGCCGGGCAGACCATCCCCGAGTCGCGGACCACCCCGGCGCTGGACCTCACGGTGCTGTTCAACGGCTTCCGGCCGCTGTTCACCGCGCTCACCCCGCAGGCCGTCAACCAGCTCGCGTACGAGATCATCCAGGTGCTGCAGGGCGAGGGCGGGACGGTCGCGAGCCTGCTGCGCAGCACCGCGTCGCTGACCGGCACGCTCGCCGACCGGGACGCGGTGATCGGCCGGGTGGTCACCAACCTCAACGCCGTACTGTCCACATTGGATGACCATCGCGGTGACCTCGACACCACGATCGCGCGGCTGCAGCAGTTCGTCTCCGGCCTCGCCGGCGACCGGGCCGCGATCGGCGACGCGCTGGCCAACGTGGGCGCGCTCACCGGGGCCACCGCCGCGCTGCTGCAGGACGCCCGGCCCTCCCTGCAGGCCGACATCGACCAGCTCGGCACGCTGTCGGGCACGCTGAACGCCAACGCGGGGGTCATCGACAAGACCCTGCAGAACCTTCCGGGCCGATATGAGCAGCTGACCCGCGTCGCCTCCTACGGCTCGTGGTTCAACTTCTACCTCTGCGACTTCGACGGCCAGGTGACGCTGGCCGGGCAGCGGCTCGACCCGGCGAGCTTCAGCTCCACGGCGGCCCGGTGCAGTACAGGAGGCGCGGCGTGAGACGCAACCCGCTCGTCGTCGGCACGGCCGGCCTGGTTGTGCTGGTCGCGCTCGTGCTCGGCGCGTTCAAGATGGACGCGCTGACCGGGCTGACCGCCACGAGCTACCGGGCCGCGTTCCGCGACGCGAGCGGGCTGGCGCCGGGCAACGAGGTGCGGGTCGCGGGCGTGCGGGTCGGCAAGGTGACCGGCGTCGGGCTGGCCCGCAGCGGCCCCGGCCCCTACGTGCGCGTCACGTTCCGCCTCGAGGACGACAGTGTCCGCATCGGTACCGCCACCCGCGCGACGATCCGCATCAAGACGGTACTGGGGCAGAAGTACCTCGCGCTGGAGCCCGCGGGCGCCGGCCGGCTGGCCGAGAACGCCGAGATCCCCCTCGACCGCACCGCCGCCCCGTTCGACGTGGTGCAGGCGGTCACCGGGCTCGCCGACACCCTCGACCAGATCGACAGCATCCAGCTCGCCGACGCGTTCACCACGCTCGCCCAGGCCTTCGCCGACACCCCCGGCAGCGTCCAGGCGTCCCTGGACGGGCTGTCGCGGCTGTCGAAGACGGTGAGCGACCGCGACGGCGAGCTGCGGGCACTGCTGACCCGGGCCCATGAGGTGACCGGGGTGCTGGCCGCGCGCGACGAGGAGTTCCGCAAGCTCGTGGCCGACGGCGACGCGCTGCTGACCGAGGTGAGCAAGCGGCGCGACGCGATCCACGACCTGCTCGTCGGCACCAACGCCCTCGCCACCCAGCTGGCCGGTGTCGTCTCGGACAACAAGGACCGCCTGGAGCCGGCCCTGCAGCAGCTGCGCGGGGTCGTCGGCATCCTGCAGCGCAACCGCGACAACCTGGAGCTGACCCTGCAGCGGATGGGCCCGTTCGTGGCCGCGTTCGCCAACGTGACCGGCAACGGCCGCTGGTTCGACTCCTACCTCGCCGGCCTGCTCCAGCCGTACGTGCCGAGCGGAGGGCGGTGACGTGAAGCGCTTCATCGCCTTCGGCGCCGCCGTACTCGCCGGCGCGGCCGTGGCCCTGGTCATCGCCGGCACCGGGCATCCGCAGCGGCACCTCGTGGCCCACTTCACCCGTACCGTCGGCATCCACGCCGGCTCGTCGGTGCGCGTGCTCGGCGTGCGCATCGGCGAGGTGACCTCGGTGACGCCGCAGGGGCGCACGGTCCGGGTCGAGATGTCCTACGACGCCGAGTGGCCGATCCCGGCCGGCGCCCAGGCCCTGATCATCCCGCCCAGCGTGGTCAGCGACCGGTACATCCAGCTCACCCCCGCCTACACCGGCGGCGCGGCCCTGGCCGACCGCGCGGACCTCCCGGTCGGGCGCACCGCCGTGCCGATGGAGATCGACGACATCTACAAGGCCCTCAACGACTTCAACGAGGCGCTCGGCCCCGGCGGCGCCAACGCCGACGGCGCGCTCAAGCAGCTCGTGCTGGCCGGGCAGGCCAACCTCCGGGGCAACGGCGACAACCTGCACACGACCATCGACGGGCTGGACAAGGCGCTGACCACCCTGGCCGACGGCCGCCAGGACCTCTTCGGCACCCTGGTCAACCTGCAGGAGTTCACCACCGCCCTGGCGCAGAGCGACGCCGCGGTGCGCGCGTTCAACCAGCGCCTGGCCGAGGTCGCCGGGCAGCTCGCCGGCGAGCGCGACGACCTGGCCGCGGCGCTGCACGGGTTGGCCACCGCCCTGGCGCAGGTGACCGCGTTCATCCGCGACAACAAGGACGAGCTGGTGTCCAACGTGGACGCGCTCGCGGACGTGACCGGGGTCCTCGCCAAGCAGCAGAAGGCGATAATCGAGATCCTCGACCTGGCGCCGCTCGCGCTGTCGAATCTCAACCTCGCGTACAACCCGCGCTCCGGGACCCTCGACACGCGCGACGACGCGCTCGGCCCCTACGACGCCGCGACCTACGTCTGCTCGGTGATCGCGCAGAACGTGCCGGTGGCGCAGCTGCCGAAGGAGTGCACGGCGCTCGGCCAGACGATCGGCGGCCTCAAGCCGGCGCCGCCCGCCGTCGACACCACCAAGGCGCCGGCCGCCCCGGCACTGCCCTCCCTGCCCGAAGTCCCCCGCGACCTCACGCTCGGCGGCATCCTGCGAGGCCTGTCGTGAGCGGTTCGGAGCGCAGCGGAGGTGTCGTCGTGAGAAGTGCATTGGCCGCCGCGGCCGTCGGTGTCTGCCTCCTCGCCGGCGGCTGCGGCCTCACGCTTCCGGGCGGCGCGCCGTCCGGCCCCGGGTACCACGTCACCGCCGAGTTCTCCGACGTGCTCGACCTGGTCCCGCAGGCCGCCGTGAAGGTCAACGACGTGACCGTCGGCAGCGTCGAACGGATCTCGCTCGACGGCTGGACGGCCCGCGTGCGGCTGCGCGTCGACGCGAAGGTGAGCCTGCCGGCCAACGCCACGGCCGCGGTACGCCAGACAAGTCTTCTCGGGGAGAAGTACGTGGCCCTGGAGGCCCCGGCCACCGAGGCGCCGCAGGGGAAGCTCGGCGACGGCTCGGTCGTGCCGCTGAGCCGCACCCGGCGCTCGGCCGAGGTCGAGGAGGTGCTCGCCGCGCTCGGCCTGCTGCTCAACGGCGGCGGCCTGGCCCAGCTCAAGACCATCAACGACGAGCTGGGGACCGCGCTGCAGGGCCGCGAGCCGGCCGCGAAGGACGCGCTGCACCAGCTCGACGCGTTCGTCGGCGGGCTCGACGCGCAGAAGGCCGACATCGTGCGGGCCCTCGACGCCCTGGACCGGCTCACCGTGACGCTGTCGAAGCAACGGGACGTCATCGGTACCGCACTGTCGTCCCTGGCCCCGGGCCTGACCGTGCTCGAGGAGCAGCGCGAGCAGCTCACCGCGACCCTGACCGCGCTCGGCGACCTGGGCCGGGTCGGCACCCGGGTGATCGAGCAGAGCCGCGACGACACGCTGGCCTCGCTCAAGGCGCTCCAGCCGCTGCTGGAGCAGCTGGTCAAGGCCGGCGACGCGCTGCCGAAGTCGCTGGACTTCCTGCTGTCGTTCCCGTTCCCGCCCAGCGTCAGCGGCGCGATCGTCGGCGACTACGTGAACCTCGGCGCGACCGCGGACATCGACGCCACCACGATCCTGTCCAACCTGCTGGTGAACACCGCCCCGCCCGTCGCCTCGACCCCGGCGCCGAAGGCCACCTCGGGCTCCTCGGGGTCGTCCGGGGGCCAGCCCAAGACCGGGGGCTCCGGGGGCACCCAGAAGCCGCCGCCCCTCATCGGCGTGCTGCCGCTGAACTGCCTGCCGATCGGCGGCCTGCTCCCGCCCGGGTGGATTCCGCCCAAGGGCTGCGAGCTGCCGAAGGACTGCCAGATCGTGCCGCCCGGGAGCAAGCCGCCGGCCGGCAGCCTGATCCCGCCCGGCGGCGTCGTGCCGCCGGGGACCGTCTTCCCGCCCGGCACGCTGCTGCCGCCGGGCACCGCCCTGTCCCCCGCCTGCCTGCTGCCCCCGGCGACCGGCGCGACAAACGGGCAGCAGGGCGGCCTCACCGACGTGCTGGGCGGAGGTCTGCTGCCGTGATCCGCCGCTCCGCCAAGCTGCAGGTGCTGGCCTTCCTCGTGGTCGGGCTCGTCGGGATCGTGTACGTCGGGCTGGAGTACGTCGGCCTGGGCGACCGCCTGCTGGGCCGCGGTACCACCGTCTACGCCGACCTGGCCCAGGCCGGCGGCCTCTTCGCCAACGCGCCCGTCACCTACCGCGGCGTGCCCGTGGGGCGGGTCGAGTCGGTCGCGCTGCACTCGATGTCTTCAGGCGCCGGCACCGAAGCCGGCTCCGCCGGCGGGGCGCGGGCGCGGCTGCACCTCGACGACGGGGTGCTCGTCCCGGCCGGCACCCGGGCCGTGGTCGGGCAGCGCTCGGCCGTCGGCGAGCAGTTCCTGGACCTGCGCCCGGACGGCGACGCGGGCCCGTACCTGCGCGACGGCTCCGTCATCCCGCGCGAGCGCACCGGCGTCCCGCTCGCCCCGGAGACGCTGCTGGCCAACCTCGACGCGCTCGTGCAGTCGGTCGACCCGCAGGCGCTGTCGGTCGTCATCGACGAGCTCGGCACCGCCTTCGAGGGCAACGAGCAGGCGCTGCGGCACCTGCTCGACGCGGGCGAGCTGATCCTGGACTCGGCCTCGGCCGCGCTGCCGCAGACCCGCGCGCTGCTCGCCGACGGCCGCACGGTACTGCAGACCCAGGAAGAGTCGGCGGCCGCGATCCGGCAGTGGGCCGCGGGCCTGGCGCAGATCGCCGCGACGCTGCGCTCCTCCGACGCCGACCTGCGCCGCATCATCGCCGACGCGCCGCCGGCCGCGCGCGAGCTCGTGTCGCTGCTCGACGGCCTCGACCCGTCGATCGGGCCGCTGCTGGCCAACCTGGTCGCGGTGAACGGGGTCGCGGCCCGGAGGCTGCCCGGGATCGAGCAGGTACTTGTGGTGTACCCGCTCACCGTCGCCGGCGGCTTCACGGTCACGCCCGGCGACGGGACGGCCCACTTCGGGCTCGTGCTCAACGTGGACGACCCGCCGCCGTGCAAGTACGGGGGCTCGACGCGGTGCAGCGCGGCCGACCAGGGGCGGGGGTCCAGCGTCCGCGGTACGAACAACGCGCCGCGGCCCGGCTCCTCGGGCGACCCGGCGCCGCCGTCCTACGACCCGGTGTCCGGCACCGTGCTCGGCTCGGACGGCAACCCGCTGCTGTTCGGCACCACCGGCGGCCAGTACGCGCTCGCCGGCGACCAGTCCTGGAAACAACTCCTGCTCGCCGGTCTCGCGCCGTGAGCCCGTCATCCCTGGAGGCTTCCGTGTCCGCATCAGAGGAGCGCGGCCTGCGGCTCGTGCCGGGCGGCGCCGATTCCGATTCTTCCGAGGAGCACGTGGCTGCTGCTGAACGGCTCGCGCCGCGCAGCGTCCGGCGGCGGGCCGCCACCCGCCGCCGGGTCCCGAAGCGCCGCGACACCATCGACCACGTCCTGTCGCACCTGGACGAGGAGCCGGTGGTCCTGGAGGAGAAGTCCGTCGAAGACGTTACTCACGACGAGGATGACGCCGGGAAGCCTCCTCGTCGGCGAACGGCGCCGCACCGGCGGGGGCCCGCCCGCTCGGTGCGGCGCCGGGAGCCGAAGCCCCGGTTCCGGCTGCGCCGCCCGACGCTCGCCACCGCGCTGCTCGCGCTCGTGCTCGGCGCCGCGATCGCCGCGGCCGCCGTGCTCGGTCAGCGGTGGTACGACGCCCGCACGCTCGACCGCGCGCACCAGCAGGCCCTGGCGGCGGCCCAGCAGACCACGGTCGACTTCGTGTCGGTGAGCGCGGCAAGCGTCGACCGGGACCTGCAGCGGATCGTGGCCGGCGCGACCGGCGACTTCCGCGACGAGTTCACCCGCGGCCAGGCCCAGGTGAAGGCCGCGGTCGTGGAGAACAACGTGGACTCGAAGGGCACCGTGCTGCGGTCCGCCCTCGTCTCGGGCGACCGCGAACACGCCGTCGTGCTGGTGGCGGTGGACGCGACGGTACGCAACAGCAAGGCGCCGGAGGGCCGGGCGTCGCACTACCGCATCCAGGTGGACCTGGCCCGCGACCGCGACTCGGGCCGCTGGCTCGTGGCCAAGCTGCAGTTCGTGGGCTGAGGGGAGAACGACGATGAAGCGCGTCTACGTGTACGTCCTGATCGTGGCCGCACTCGGCCTGGCCGGCACCGGCTGGTACTTCACCGACGAGCACCACCGCCGCGACGTGGCCGTGCGCCAGTCCACGGCGGCCGCGAACGCCGCGGCCCAGGCCATCTTCTCGTACGACTACCGCAGCTTCGACGCGAGCGTCGCCAACGGCAAGGGGTTCACGACCGGCGGCTTCGCCGACGAGTACGCCCAGACGACGACGGCGCTCAAGTCCAACGCGGTGGCCGAACAGGCCATCGTGCGAGCGGCGGTCTCGGCCACCGGCGTGGTGAGCGCCGGCCTGGAGCGGGTCGAGCTGCTGCTCTACGTCGACCAGTACCGCCGCAACGCCAACATCACCGGCGAGAAGGTCGACCAGAACCGGGTGGTGCTGACCATGGTCCCGGTCGGCGGGGCGTGGAAGGTCGCCCACGCCATAGCCGTCTGATCACCGCGGCACGCCTGCTACCGCCTCGCCACGCAGGAAGTCCATCAGGATCTCGGTGAACCGCGCCGGCTGTTCCTCGGCGGGGTAATGCCCGCAATCGTCGAGGACGGCCCCGGTGACGTCGTCGGCCGCCAGTCGCATCGTCTGCACGGCATTCGCGCCGCTCCACAGCGCGCCGCCGACGGCGAGCACCGGCAACGTCAGCCGAGTCCTGCTGCGCTGCTCGTTCTGCGCGATCGTCTCGTCCAGCGCCCGGTAGTACGCGAAGCTCGAGCGCAGCGCGCGAGGATCCGCGGCGATCGCGTCGACGTAGACGTCGACGGCGTACGCGGGGATCGCGGTCGGGGTGGCGGCCTTGGTGGCGAACTGCCAGCCGAAGAAGAGCCGCTCCCGCCCCCGGACCAGTTCCTCGTTGAGGTCGGTGAGCCGGTTGAAGCCGATCTGCCAGAGTTTCTGATTGACCGCGGCCGGGCTGAAGACCGGCGGGGACGGGGTGAGGCCGGGGATCACCGCTTCGAGGACGGCGAGCCGACCTACCCGTTCGGGGTGATCGGCCGCCAGCGCGTATGCGGTCCACGTGCCGATGTCGTGGCCGACCGCGTCGAACCGGTCGTGCCCGAGCGCGGCCATCAGCGCGACCAGATCGGCGGCCAGCGTGCCGGCGTCGTACCCGTCGTCGGGCTTGTCGGAGAGCCCGGCCCCGCGCGAGTCGACGGCGACGACGGTGCGCTCGCGGGCGAGCGCGGGCATCACCTCCCGCCAGGCGTACCAGGTCTGCGGCCACCCGCCGACCAGTAGCAGCGGCGGGCCGTCCCCGCCGGTGACTGCGTGCAGCCGCAGCCCGTTCACCTCCACGAACCGGCTGGTGAAGACGTCGGCGAACCCGTCGGGCAACCGCAGCGAACTCAACGTCGTCATACGACCACCACCATCTTTGAACGATCGGTACCACATGTCATGCCGGCGACCATACACATCTTTGAACGATCATTACAAGACGTGTAGGCTGACGAACCATGGCGGGCCGCAAGCAATTCGACGTGGACGAGGCGCTACGACGCGCGATGCATGTCTTCTGGCGCTGGGGTTATTCGGAGGCCTCGATCGAACGCCTGACCGAGGGCACGGGCCTGGGCCGGGGGTCGCTCTACGGCACCTTCGGCGACAAGAGCGCCCTCTTCCGCAAGAGCCTCTTGCGGTACGCGGAGACCTACCACCCGCTGTACGAACAGGCCTTGTCCGGCCCCCACCCCGGCCCGAGCGCCGCTGTGGCCGCGTTCCTGCAGGTCACCCTGAACCGCATCGCCGACCCGACGGTTCCGGACGGCTGCCTGCTGACGGTATCGGTCACGCAGCTGCGGGCCCTCGACCCGGAGGACCAGGCGACGGTCCGCGCGATGGTGGACGGCTTGCGGTCAATGCTGGAGCAGGCGTTGCTGGCGGCGGGGGCGGGTGAGCAAGAGGCGGCAGAGCTGGCGTTGTGCACACTTGCGACGAACAAATCTCTGGCGGTGCTGAGCCGTGGCGGCTTCTCGGGCGAAGACCTGGCAACCGTCGCCGCAGCCGCCGCCCGTACTGCCTGAACAGCTCACGCCGCAGGGGCCTTGACCGTAATGACTACATGAGTAGAGTTAAGCGCGTGCAGCGTAACCGCCCTCCCTCGCCGCAGACGGTTCGCGTTCTCCTCGCGCTCGCCGCGGAGCCGGCTCGGTGGCGCTACGGGTATGACCTGGCCACCGAGGTGCGCCTCAAGTCGGGCTCGCTCTACCCGATCCTCGTGCGGCTGGCCGACCGCGACCTGCTCGAGACCTCGTGGGAGCCGGGCGTCGACAGCCGGCCGCCGCGGCACCTGTACCGCCTGACCGGCGCCGGCCGCGACCTCGTGGCCGCGCTGACCGCCGCTCGTCAGGAACGCACCGCCGCCCACCCCCGCCGCCGTCTGAGTGAGGCGTAATGCCGTTGTTCTTCGTGTTCCTGATCGCGCCGGCCGCCGTGGCGGTCGCGCTGTACCGCCGCAACCCGCGCCGGTTGCTCGACGGGCCGACCGAGGACGCGCCGCTGCGGCTGCTGCGCTGGGCGGTGGGCCTGCTCGCCCCGCCGCGGGCCGAGTGGGGCCAGGCCATGCTCGGCGAGCTCGGCCACCTCGACGGCCGCCGGCGGCGGCTGCGCTTCGCGCTCGGTTGCACCGGGGCCGCGCTGGTCATGCCGCCCTGGGGCCGGGCCGCCGCCGCGCTCTGGGCCGCGGTCGCGATCACCGTGGCCGGCCTCGCCGTCCACGCCGGGCTGGTCGTCGACTTCGGGCTCGGGGCCGGGGGCTGGATCGCGCTCGCGGTCGTCGGGGTCATCTGCGCCGGGTTCCTGCTCGGGGCCAGCGCGCTGCTGCGCCGGCCCGGTGTCGCGCTGCCCGGCGTCCTGGGTGGCGTGTTCGCGACCGTGGTGGCGTTGCTGCTGTCCGGGTTCACCGCGGTCGACCAGGTCACGTTCGTCCCGACCTCCTGGCGGAGAGGGGTGATCGTGCTCGCGGTGCCCGCCGTCATCGGCGTCGCCGGCACCCTGTGGCGCCGCAGTCCGGCCGCGGGGCGTCGCGTCGCCCGCCTGGCCGCCCTGACCGCCGGGTTACTGCAGCTGTTGTACGCCAACGTCGCGGTCGCCATCCTCGGCGCGGGCGGGCCACCCGACGCGGACGGCGGCTTCACCGTCCGCGGCACGGTCAGCGACCGCCTCGCCAACAACATCGTCCATCTCGCCGTCACCACGCTGATCATCGCCCTGGTCGGCTGGGCCGCCGCCGCCCTCGCCGGCCGGCTGACCCGCCGGGCCCGGGAGGTGTGAACCGATGACCACACCGGACCCGGCCCCGCGCCGCCGCCGCGCCGTACGCCTCACCCTGCTGATCCTCGCCGTCGTCGTCCTGACCGCGCTCGCCGCCAGCATGCAGCTCAGCGGCCGATGAGGCGGTACGCCGCGCTCGAGCGACTCATGTGGCAGGGCCTGGCGCGCTGGGTGCTGCGGCGCGGGCCGCGCGACGGGTTCGGCTACGCCGGACCGGTACGACCCCTGCTCTGGGCATTTGTGATCGTCTCCGCGGTCGAGACCGTGGCCGTGCACCTGATCCTGCCGTGGCCCGTGGTCCGCCTCGTCGTGGACGTGCTCAGCGTCTACGGGCTGCTGTGGATGCTGGGCATCGTCGCGTCCTACCGGGTGTACCCGCACCTCGTCGACGAGGCCGGCATCCGGGTGCGGCACAGCATCTTCGCCGACATCGCGATCCCCGGCGCCGCCGTGGCGGAGGTACGCGCCCGGCGGCGGCTCCTCGCCGGCAGCGCGATGCTGCAGGTCGAGGAGCACGCCGCCGGGCGCACCCTGTCGGTGCCGGTCTCCGGGCAGACCAACGTCGAGGTCGCGCTGCGCGAGCCGACGCCGCTCGGGACGCCGGACGGGCCGGTGACCGAGGTCCGGTTGTACGCCGACGACGTCGACGCGTTCCTAACGGCGGCGCAGTACCAGTGGCGTGAGGCTCAGTAGCAGGCCCACCACCGCGACCCCGGTCACCAGGTTGACGCCCGGGTGGAACTGGCTGAAGTCGCCCCGCGAGGCCGGGCTCGCCGCCGCGGTCAGGGCCGTCACCACGGCCAGGACCAGGGCCGCGCCGACCTGGCCGGAGGTCTGCACGAGGCCGGACGCCAGCCCCTGCTCGGCGTCGGCGATACCGTCGGTGGCCTGGGCCATGATCGAGCTGAAGCCGAACGCGAAGCCGCCGCCCAGCAGGAGCATCGTCGGCAGCGTGGTCACCGCGTAGTGCGGCGTGTTGCCGGCCGTGAGCAGGAACCAGCCGTACCCCAGGCTCATGGAGAGCATCGCGCCCACGATGAGGGGCGCGGTGCCGTACCGCGTGATGAGCCGCCCCACGAAGGGCGAGCCGAACGCGACAAGCAGGCCCGCCGGCAGCAGGGCGAGGGCCATGCGCAGCGGCGACCAGTGCAGCACGTCCTGCAGGTACAGGGTCATCATGAACTGGAAGCTCAGGTACGAGCCGAACAGCGCCACCATGCCCAGGTTCGCGCGCACGATCGAGCCGATGCGCAGGATGCCGAGCCGGATCAGCGGGTGCCGCACGCGGCGTTCGATGGTCAAGAACGCCGCCAGCAGGGCCACCGCGGCGACGGCCAGGCCGAGCGTCACCGGGTGCAGCCAGCCGCGGGCCGGGGCGGAGACGACGGTGTACACCGCCAGCAGCATGCCGCCGACCAGTGTTGCCGCGCCGGCCAGGTCGTGCCCGCCCTCGGCCGCGGGGCGGTCGCGCGGGATGAGCGCGATGCCGGCGGCCAGCGCCGCGAGCGCGAGCGGCACCGGGATCAGGAACGTCCAGCGCCAGCCGACGCTGGTGAGCAGGCCGCCGAGGATGAGGCCGGAGGAGTAGCCGCTGGCTCCGAAGACGGAGAACACCGACAGCGCGCGGTTGCGGGCCGGGCCCTCCGGGAAGGTGGTGGTCAGGATCGACAGGGCGGTCGGGGCGGTGAAGGCGGCCGCGAGGCCCTTCACGAAACGGGTGGCGATCAGCAGGCCGCCGTCGTCGACGAGGCCGCCGACCAGGCTGGCCACGGCGAAGACGCCGAGGGCGATCAGGAAGACACGGCGCCGGCCGAGCAGGTCCGCCGTGCGGCCGCCGAGCAGCAGCAGGCCGCCGTAGCCGAGGACGTACCCGTTGACGATCCACTGCAGTGAGGTGGTGGACAGGCCGAGCTCGCCGCCGATCGACGGCAGCGCGACACCGACCATCGAGACGTCGAGGCCGTCGAGGAACAGCACGGCGCACAGCACCGCCAGCACGCCCCAGAGCCGTTGCGGGGTCCGGGTGCGATCGGCGTTGGTCAAGGTCATGGTCACGAGATGCGACACTAGATGCGTGCGCATTCAATGTCCATGCACTAAATCCGCGTACATTTAATGCAGGTGCACTGTCCCGGATCGAGGAGTAGGATGCCGCCCATGAGGTCGGAGGGAGCCCTGGTCGAGCGGTGGCGCTCGCTGCTGACCAGCTACAACGAGGTCGCGGGCCACCTGGAGCGAGCCCTGTCGGACGAGCACGGGCTGACGCTGAGCGAGTTCGAGATCCTCGACCGTCTCGTCGGGCAGGACTGTGAGAAGCGACGCATGCAGGACCTGGCCGCCGACATGTACCTGAGCCAGAGCGCCCTGTCCCGCGCCGTCGCCCGCCTGGAGAAGCACGGCCTCGTCGCGCGCGCCCTGTGCGAGGCCGACCGGCGCGGCGTGTTCGTGAACCTGACCCCGGACGGCCTGGCCCGGCACACCGCCGCCCGCCGGACCCACCTGGCCATCCTGGCCGAGCACTTGCAGCCCGCCTGATGCGCATCGGGCTGGGGCTCGCCGCCGTGGGCCGGCCCGGGTACATCAACCTGGGCCGCGACCGCGACCTGCCCCCGGAGCGCTCGGTCGCCGCGCTGCGGGCCCGCAGCCACGAGCTGCTCGACGCCGCGTACGAGGCCGGGGTCCGCTACGTCGACGTCGCCCGCTCGTACGGCCGCGCCGAGGAGTTCCTGGCCGCCTGGCTGCCGGGCCACGACGACGTGGTCGTGGGGTCGAAGTGGGGGTACACGTACACCGCCGGCTGGCGCGTCGACGCCGACGTGCACGAGGCCAAGGACCACTCGCCCGCGACCTTCGAGCGCCAGCTGGCCGAGTCGCGCGCGCTGCTGGGCGGGCGCCTGAGCCTGTACCAGATCCACTCGGTGACCCCGGACAGCCCGGCCCTGACCGACCGCACCCTGCACCGCCTCCTCGCCGGCCTGGCCGCGACGGGCGTCACCGTGGGCCTGTCGGTGAGCGGCCCCCAGCAGGCCTCGGCGATCCGCTCCGCCCTGCGCGTCGAGGTGGACGGCGAGCCGCTGTTCCGCTCGGTCCAGGCGACGTGGAACCTGCTGGAGCGCTCGGCCGGCCCGGCGCTCGCGGAGGCCCACGCGGACGGCCGCCGCGTCATCGTCAAGGAGGCGATGGCGAACGGCCGCCTGGCCGCGCGGGACGCCTCGGCAATTGCCGCGGCGCTGGCCCAGCCGTTCGCGGACGTCGTGCTGTCGGGCGCGGCGACGGTGGCCCAGCTGAGGAGCAACCTGCGCGCCCTCGGCACCGCGCCGGACCTGCGGGACGACGCCGAGCGGCCGGACGAGTACTGGCGCACGAGGTCCTCGCTCGCCTGGTCGTGACCCGCCCGCTCGGTCAGCCGATGGTCACCACCCGGGCCCAGTCCGGCGGGGCGTCGGGCACGTAGTCCGGGTCGGCCTCGTCCCACGCCGGCTTGTTCGCGCGCGGGAAGAGGCCCACCACCGTGCGGCACGCCGGGCGGCGCTCCGGCCACGGGGTCTGGCCGTCGGTCAGCACGACCACCACGTCCGGGCGCGGGCTCGCCCGCAGCGCCCGCGCGAAGCCGGCCCGCAGGTCGGTCCCGCCCCCGCCCAGCAGCGCGATGCCCTCGCCCCGGCACAGCGGGACCGCCAGGTGCGCGGCGGCGTCGCAGGGCACCACCGTCACGAGGTCGCGCCGGCCGCCGACGGCCTGCGTGATGGCCGCCACCTCCAGGATCGCGCTGCCCAGCTCGCCGTCGCTGACCGAGCCGGAGGTGTCGATGACCACGCAGACGCGGGGCGGGCGGCGGCGCAGGCTCGGCAGGACGACGCCGGGCAGCGCGGCGGCGCGGCGGGCCGGGCGGCCGTACGTGTAGTCGTCGCCCGACCCCGCGCCGGACGCCGCGGTGCGCACGGCCGCGCCGAGCAGCTGCCGCCACGGCTGCGGCGGGTGGAAGGCCTCGTCGGCCCAGCGCTGCCAGCCCTTCGGCGCGTGGCCCGGGGCGCCCCGGATGCCCTCGGCGACGCGGAACCGGACCGCGTCGCGCTCGTGCGCGCTCAGCGCGTTGGCGCCGCCGGGGCCCAGGTCCCAGGGGCGCTCGAGGCCGTCGGCGCCGCTGCCGCAGTCGAGCCACGCGTGCTCCTGGGTGCGCGGGCCGAGGCGGAACTGCGGCAGGTACTCCTCCATGAGCTGCCCGGCCGGCAGGTTGAGCCGGTCCGGGTGCACGGCGCCCTCGGGCGTGGGCAGGCCGTCGCCGAACGCGTCGTCGTTGATCTCGCAGTCGGCCGCGATGTTCACGCGCAGCCGGTCGCCCGGGGTGTCGAGGCCCAGGCGGTCGCCGCGGCCGTGATGGTCGCGCAGCAGGTGCGAGACCTCGTGCACCCAGACCGCGGCGAGCTCCTCGAGCGCGGTCGCGGCGACGAAGGCCGGGTTGACATAGCAGCGCCAGTACCGGTCCACGCCCATTGTGGGCACGAGCCGCGACGGCACCACGTGCAGGGCGAACAGGGCCGTCGCGAGGTATGGGCGGGCCCGGGTCGCGTGCAGCCGCGCCGCGTAGAGCTTCTCGGCGTCCAACGACAAGGGGGACATCAGCGCGCACCGGCCCGGGCCACGGAGACGACGCCGGCAAGGCGCTCGATGGTGTCGGGCAGCTCCCAGTCGTCCTCGCGCAGCGCAGCCAGGGTCGTCGCGGGCACGACGAGGAGGTCGGGCGCGCCGGTCGCGGCGGCCCCGGCGAGCACCGCCCACGCCGCGTCCCAGCGCGCCCGCGTGGGGCGGCGCCGGACCGCGTCCACCACGGCGTCGAGGACGGCCTGGCGCAGGTCGCCACGCTCCGGCAGTACCGCCGCCGAAGGATCTTCCAGTAGCTCCTCGGGGTCCGGCAGGTCCAGACGGTCCAGGCTCGCGAGCAGCTCCAGGCCCGGCCCGTCGCCGACCGCCCCGCGGACCAGCATCGACAGCACCTCGCGGGACGTTCCGGCGGCAGTGGCGAACGCGACCAGGCGCAGCGCCATGTCCCAGCTGCGCGGCGACGGCCACGCCCCGCCGCGGCGGGACTCGCTCGCCGGCAGCTGGTGCACCAGCTTCGGCCGCGCGGCCAGCAGCCCGCAGACGGCCCGCCGCGCGAACGCGACGGCGTCGCCCAGCCGGCCCGCGTCGAGCTCGGGCAGCCGCGTGCGCGGCCACACCCCGCCGAGCCCGCGCACCACGACCTCGTGCCGATGGGCCCACTGCAGGTGCACGAACCGGTTGGCGAGCGGCGCGCTGAGCTCCCACCCGTCGGCCGCGGAGCCGCGCGGGTTGGCCGCGGCCACGATCCGCACCCCGGCCGGCAGCCGGAGCGCCCCGATGCGCCGCTCCAGCACGACGCGCAGCAGCGCGGCCTGCACGGCGGGCGGCGCGGTGGACAGCTCGTCGAGGAACAGCAGCCCCCGCCCGGCCTTCACGAGCCGCACGGCCCAGTCGGGCGGGGCCATCGCCACCCCCTGCGCCGCGGGGTCGTCGCCGGGGATCGGCAGCCCGGCGAAGTCCGACGGCTCGTGCACGCTCGCGATCACGGTGGTCAGCGGCAGGTCGAGGGCGGCGGCGAGCTGGTCGAGGGCGGCGGTCTTGCCGATGCCGGGCTCGCCCCACAGCAGGACGGGCAGGTCGGCGGCGACGGCGAGGGTGAGCGCCTCGAGCTGCGCGTCGTCGCGGGGCTCGGTCTCGGTGTCGTACAGCAGCTTCAGCAGGTCGGCGGCGGTGTCCAAAGTGGGCATACGTCATCACCTTTTTCAGAAATTCGTCAGGCCGTTGCGGTACAGGCCGTGCCGGATGCTCTGGTGCGCGGCCGCCTCCAAGGCGTCGCGCAGGGCGCCCGCGCGCAGCAGCGCGTCCGGGCCGATCAGGTCCTCCACGGCGGCGAGGGCCCCGGCGGTGTCGCCGTGGTCGAGCCGGGCGCGGATGTCGTCGAGGGACTCCGGGTGGCGGTGGCAGTCGTCGATGGCCCGCAGGCAGGGCAGCGGCGGCCCGCCGAGCGCGGCGAGCAGCTCCTCGCGGCGCAGCTGGGCCGGGTCGTGGTCGAGCGCGGTGAGCACCCCGCCGACGAGCGCGATCCGGTGGGCCGCGCCCCGGCACTCGACGATCCGCGGGCCCTGGGCCGGTACCGATGCCGGCTCGGCTTTAGCCGGAAAGCCCGGGGCCAGCGCGGCGGCGACGAGCGGGTGCAGCTCGCCCGGGTCGATGCGGCCGGCCTCCAGCAGCTCCAGGTCGGGCGCCGGCCACGTGGACGCGTGCGGGAGCACCGGCAGCCGGCCGTCGCGGGTGCGGGTCGGCCGCGCCTCGCCCGACTCGGTGTCGAGCAGGAGGCGGCGGCGACCGTACCGGACGAGCACCCGCTCGGCCCGCACCCGCTCGGCCCGCAGCCGCCCGGCCTCGGCCAACCAGTCGGGCCGCGCCCGCGCGCAGCTCACCGGCCCGCCGCGCGTCCCAGAGGTGGCGGTGCAGGTCGAGCCGGTAGTACCGGTCGGGGTGCGGGTGGCCGGGCGTGCCGTCCCACAGGGCGAGGCCGAACCGCTGGCCGCCGGCGGCCCAGGCGGGCGGCGTCCGCGCGACGAGGTGCAGGCCGTCGTCGTAGCGGGCGAGCGGGACGGTCAGCCCGGGCCGCAGCCGGCCCTCGGGGCCCGCCCGCGGCAGGTGCCAGCGCAGCAGGTCGGGGGCGAGGTGGCGCAGGTCGGCGCGGACGCGCGCGGCGATGTCGGGGCCGCGCAGCCGGGCCAGGAGCCGCAGGTTGAGGTCCACGTCGACGCGGGCGGCGGCACAGGCGCCGGCCCAGTCCCCGGCGAGGCGCCGGGCGGTGGACGTTTTGATCATCGGCGGCGGTACGGCGAACTCACGCACCCGCAGCCATAGGTCGAGCCGGGTCTCCGAGGTCCGCATCAGCACTCAGCTGTTGCGGTCGGGACCCCCAATCTGCACACGTTGGTAGGCATCCCGTTCAGGATAGCGGCACGGTCTCGGCGTGCCCGCCGCGCTCACGCGCGTGCTGGCCGCGAGCGGCGTCGACCGGCCGTTCCCGATCCAGGCCGCCACGCTCCCCGACGCGC
>NZ_JBEZDS010000058.1:0-66788 GCF_040648435.1 Dactylosporangium sp. NPDC049140
ACCACTGTCACCACCGCCGGCGGTGTCGTCCTTACGGGTGTCACTACAAGCCGACGTCGCGGCCAGCGTGACGGCCAGGGCGGTGGCGGCCAGGAGCCGGAATGTCTTCGACAACTTCGGCGCCTCCTTTCGGTAATGGTCGGGAGTGGGGTTTGTTACGGCCGCGAACTTACCGGGATCGCGGTCGAATTGCGCATAACGGATTCGTAACGGGAATGATTGATGCGCATTTGTAAAACGCGACTCCAGGACCTCCACGGGCATAACACTTTTGCGTCGATGGAATGCTGGAAACCAATACGTGAAAGGCGGCTTGAGATATTGACGTATGACGTATGACGCCCTAGCGTGAGGTCTCCCGGGCGTCGCGGGCCGCGCAGGCGCTGGCGCCCAACGCTGTCGGCCGCCACGAACCGCGGCACGGGCCAACCGCCACTGGACCCCGCCCCTGCGAAGGAGCACCGCCGTGCCCATGTTGCGAAACCACCATCGACTCGCCGCCGCCGTGAGCGCGGCGGCCGCCGGTCTCGTGGTGGCCGCGACCCTCGCCGCACTCGCGCCCCCGGCCGCGGCCGCCGTCATGACCACGCTCGTCGTGTCGCCGAGCGGCTCGGGCACCTCGTGCTCGTCCGCGCAGCCGTGCTCGCTCGCCCAGGCGCAGGCCGCTGTCCGGGCGAGCGCGCCGTCGATGACCGGCGACATCGTCGTGCAGATCGGCGGCGGCACCTACACCCTCGGCGCGCCGCTGACCTTCACGGCCGCGGACTCCGGCACCAACGGCCACACGGTGTTCTGGCAGGCCGCGGCGGGCGCCAAACCGATCGTCTCCGGCGGGCAGAAGGTGACCGGCTGGACGGTGGCGGACTCCGGGCAGAACATCTGGCGGGCCGCCGTCGGCACCGGGTTCGACACCCGGCAGCTGTACGTCGACGGCCGCCTCGCCACACGCGCGCGCACCCAGGTCAACCGCGGCGACTTCACCGCCTCGGCAACGGGGCTCAGCTTCACCAACGGCGCGCTGTCGTACCTCAACAACCTCGCCAACAAGAGCCGCGTCGAGGTCGAGTCCGTCGACTCCTTCACCGACCGCTACGTGCCGGTACAGACGATCGCCAACAACACGCTCACGATGCAGCAGCCCGCGTGGAACAACAACACGTGGGGCTACGACACGCTCAGCAAGCCCTTCCGGGCCGGTCCGCTGTACCTCGCCAACGCCCGCGAGTTCCTGGACAGCGCGGGGGAGTGGTACCTCGACACCGCCGCCGGCACCCTCTACTACAAGCCCCTCGCCGGTCAGGACATGGCCACCGCCGACGTCGAGCTGCCGCGCCTGGAGTCGCTGCTGCGCATCGGCGGCACCTACGCGGCGCCCGCACACAACCTGACCTTCACCGGCCTGCAGTTCGCCAACACCAGCTGGCTGCAGCCCAGCAGTAACCAGGGCTACGCCGACCAGCAGACCGGCGCCTACATCTACGGCGCCTGGAACCGGCCGGCCGACGCGCTGACGTCGTGCCAGTCCGGCTGCCAGCTGTTCGAGGCGACCCGGCCCGGCTGGCGGCAGATGCCGGCCGCGGTGCAGGTCTCGGCGGCCACCGCCATCACCTTCGCCGGCAACCGGTACACCAATCTCGGCCAGGTCGGGCTGGGCATCGGCAACGACGCCAACGCCAACGGCACCGGGGTCGGCCTCGGCGCGAGCAACATCACCGTCAGCGGCAACACGTTCGACGCCCTCGCGGCGGGCGGGATCGTCGTCGGCGGCGTCCAGGCCGACGCGCACCATCCGAGTGACGCGCGGATGACGAACAGCGGTATCACCCTGAGCAACAACGTCATCCACGACGTCGCGCTCGACTACCGCAGCCACGCCGGGCTGCTGATGACCTACACGGCCGGCTCGTCCATCGCGCACAACGAGGTGTACAACCTGCCGTACACCGGCATCGCCATCGGCTACGGCTGGGGCGCCAACGACCCGGGCGGCAGCCAGGACTATGTCGACCGCGGCCTGTACAACTACCAGCCGAAGTACACGACGGCGACCGTCGCGGCCAACAACCGGGTCACGGCGAACTACGTCCACGACGTCGTGCAGCAGATGACCGACGGCGGTGCGTTCTACAACCTCTCGGCCAGCCCCGGCACCACGGTGGACCAGAACTACTTCCGCAACACCAACGGCTGGCTCGGCATGTACTTCGACGAGGGCTCGCGGTACGTCTCCGCCTCGAACAACGTCCTCGACAACATCGGCACCTGGGCGTACACCCAGGCGTGGGCGAACAACAACACCGGCAACCTGACGCTGACCGGCAACTGGACCACCAGCAGTACCACGAACGTCACCACCGGCTCCCGGGGCAACACCAACTCCGGCACGGTCGTGGTGACCGGCGGTAACTGGCCGAGCGGTGCCCGGGCGGTCATGGCCGCGGCCGGCGTCGGGACCGCGCCGCCGAGTGACGCCTTCGCCCTGCGTGGCCAGGCCTCCAACCGGTGCCTCGACATCGCCGGCGCGTCGCAGAGCAACGGGTCGCTCGCACAGATCTGGGACTGCCACGGGGGAACGAACCAGCAGTTCACCCTGACCGCGGCGGGTGAGCTGCGGGTCTACGGCGGCGCGAAGTGCCTGGACGTGACCGGTCGCGGCACGGCCAACGGCACCGCGGTCGAGATCTGGGACTGCAACGGCCAGACGAACCAGCAGTACCGGCTGGGCAGCGACGGCACCGTGACGGCGGTCGGCGCGAACAAGTGCCTCGACGTCAGCGCCAACGGCACCGCCAACGGCACGAAGGTACAGATCTGGGACTGCCTCGGGGCGGCCAACCAGAAATGGACACGGAGCTGACGCGGGTGCGGCACGAACCGGTGGCGGAGGTTCGCCCGGCCGCGGGGCGGGCGGACCTCCCCGCGCCGCGCGTCGTCACGGCCCTGGTGGTCGGCGGTCACGCACTTGGCGAGCTCATCCGCCCGGCCGTGGACAGCGTGGTGGTGCGGCAGCCGGCCGAGCTGGTCGGTGGCGACGGTGCGGGCGTGAACCTGGTCGTCCTGACGACGCCGGACACCGTGACGGACCTGGCCGCCCTGGCCGTGCTGCCGCGGCCCCGGCCGCCGGTGCTCGCCGTCACCCCCGCGATCGGCCCGGGCGAGGTGCTGACCGTCCTGCGCTCGGGCGTGCGCAGCATCCTCGTCGACGGGCAGTACACCCGGTCCGACCTGCTCGACGCGGTGCGGGCGACGGCGGCCGGGCACAGCCGGCTCTCCCCGGGCCCCCTGGCCGCTGTGGTCGACCACCTGCAGGCGGGCTTCGGCGTCGAGCCGGCCCGGCCGGTCCTGACCCCGCGCGAGCTGGACATCATGAGGCTGCTCGTGACCGGCGAGGCCAACCCGGCGATCGCGCGGCGGCTGGCCCTCGCCGAGAAGACCGTCCGCAACAGCGTCAGCCAGATCTACCTGAAGCTCGGGGTGAGCGGCCGCGGCGAGGCGGTGGTGTGGTGGATGAGCCGCGTCGACCCGGGCTGAGCCACATGCCGCCGCTCGGTGCACGGCGTGCCTGGGCATCGACGCCTGCGGGTCCTTGTCGGCAGGGTGGGCAAAGCGATTGCATGCCCGCGTGTGACCAGCTTTGATCGGTACCCGTGACCTTCCTCGATGAGCTTGCCTGCCCGGATCGGTATCCGCGCTCGTCCCGGTACGACCCGGCCTGGCTGCTCGACCTGGACATGGGGCCGAACCCGCTGTGGCTGCTGGAGGACCTGGCCCGGGATCTTGACCTGCGCCCGGGAATGCAGGTCCTGGACCTGGGCTCCGGCAAGGGAGCGACGTCCGTGTTCCTGGCCCGTGAGTACGGCGTCCAGGTCGTGGCGGCCGATTGGTGGATCGCGCCGGATGAGGCAGCGACCGTGTTCGCTGACGCCGGCGTTTCCGGCCAGGTGACCGCCGTGCGGGCCGAGGCGCACAACCTGCCGTTCGGGAAGAACAGCTTCGACGCCATCGTAAGCATCGACGCGTTCGAGTATTTCGGCACCTCTGACTGGTACCTGCCGTACCTCGTGGGGTTCCTACGGCCCGGCGGCCAACTCGGCGTGGCGACGCCGGGAATGACCCAGGAGGTCCGGGAACTCGGGGCGATCCCGGAGCGTATCAAGGAACTGTTCGGCTGGGAGCCGATCGCCTGGCACACCGCCGAGTGGTGGCGCTTTCAGTGGGAGGTCACCGAACTCGTGACCGTCACATCGGCACGACTGCAGGAAGATGGCTGGCGGGACTGGCTGCTATGGACACAGGCGGTGGCCGAGCACACAGGCGACTGGACTGGCCTACAACACAATCGCCAGGCGGTGATCGACCTACTCGCCGCCGACGCCGGCGAGTTCCTCACCTTCGCGATGGTGACAGCGAGGAAGAACTGACGAGCAAGCTCCGCCGCCGTGACCCCGGACCCTGACAGTTCACGGTCTCTAGCGCCGCGGGTCGAGGGCGTGCTTGCCGATCGTGCGGCCCGTCTCGAGCTCCTTGAGCACGGACGGGCCGTCGGCGAGAGGGTGCACGACGGCGGTACCGGGCGGATAGACCCCTTGCGCGACAAGCGAGTCGAGCTCCGTGAGCAGCGCCTGGTACGTGTCCGGGCAGTTCGCGGCCAGCGCGCCGATGTGCAGACCTTTGATCTGTACCGGGTACGTGAAGACCAGTTCGCGGGTGCTGACGGCGGCCTCGCCGGACGCGTCGCCGAACACGATGACGCGGCCGGCGAACGGCTTGGCCACCGACAGGCTGACGCCGAAGGTCGCCCGGCCGACGGACTCGAGCACGAGGTCGACGCGGCCGGCCCGCCGGAGGATCTCCTCGGCGAGGTCGCCGCGCCGGCTGTCCAGCACCACGTCGGCCCCGAGCGCCCGGACCGTGTCGTGCTTGCCCGGTGAGGCGGTGGCGACGACGCGGGCGCCGTAGTGCCGGGCGAGGCGGACGGCGGCCTGTCCCACGCCACCGGCGGCGGCGTGGACCAGCACCACGTCACCGTCCCGGACCTCGCCGAGCGGCCGGAGCGCCGCGAGCGCGGTGGCCCAGTTGAGCACCATGCCGAGGGCTTCGGCGTCGCTCCATCCCGGCGGTACCGGGAGCACGCCCGCGGCCGGCATCACCATGTACTGCGCGAACGCTCCCGGTCCGGCGCCGACGACGTGCGTGCCGGTCGGCAGCGGGTCGTCGATGCCCGCTCCGGCGGCGACGATCTCGCCGGCGGCCTCGAACCCGGCGACGTACGGCGGGGTGGGTCCGCCGCCGTACGCTCCCCGTGTCTGCATGACGTCCGCGAAGTTGATCCCCGCGGCGCCCACCCGGATCAGGTAGCCGCCGGGTCCGGGATCGCCGGGCCGGGGCACGTCGGCCGCGAGGGCCAGGTCGTCCGGCCCTCGGTCGGACCGCTGTACCAGTGCGCGCATGTTCATGATCCGACCGTAGAAGCTTCACATCTGTGTGAAGGTCAAGCCTTCGCGTCAGGGAACTCGATCGCCGCCTGCCGGCCGTCGCCGAGCAGGAAGTAGCCGAGGAACGTCACGCCCTCGCGCTCGGCGTCGAAGCGCGCGATCCGGGCCCCCTCCGGCTCGTAGAACACGTCGCCGGGGCGCAGTACCGCCGCCGGCTCTCCCTCGATCTGGTAGACGGCGGAGCCGGTCTCGATGCTGCCGAACACGGGGCCGTTGTGCACGTGCAGCCCGGCCGCCCGGTCCGGCGGGATGACGATCCGGCGGACCTCGACCCGATGCGTGTGCTGCGGCGTCGCCAGCGGTTCGTCAAGCACCACTGTGCGCGTGATCGGCGGCAGCTCTTGCTCATCCATGGTGTACACACTAGTAGGTACACCAGGGATCGGCGCAAGGTTGTTCCCCGCGGCCTGCGGCGATAAGGCCGCCGACGGCCGCGGACCGGGCGGCTTCAAGTACCGCACCTGGCAACGACCGGAACACTGACATGCCACCCGTGGCCGTCGCCGCCATCTGGGTCGTGGTGCTGGCCGCACTCACGGCGCTGCTCTTCGGGATCTCGGACTGGACCATCCGCCGGGAACGGCTCGAGGCCTACACCGCCGTCGTGGTCGGCAAGGACACCTACCACCAGGCCGACGACTACGACGCCGGCCAGACGTTCTACTACCTGCTCCTCGACACCGGCCGGCGCCGGCCGCTGCGCCGCGGGGTGCCCTACGACACGTACCAACGGGCCCGCACCGGAGACTGCGTGCTGAAGCGCTCCGGCGAGAAGCCCGTCCTGCTGCCCCGGCGAGCCGGCCGCACCTGATGTCCGGAGCATCCGCCGCCGGTCAGCGGCGCAGCAGCTGGCGGAGCAGGCGTACGGCCTGGGCCGGTGTGACCCGCGGCAGGTAGGCGCGCGTCACGGCGTTGCCGATGGTCGGCAGGGCGGCCGAGTCCGGGTACGCCAGCAGCAGCGGCCGGTGCTCCGGCTGGAACTTGGCCTTGAACGCCAGCAGGGACCGGAAGCCGTAGACCGGCTCGAGCGCGCCGCCGAGCCGGTGCAGCAGCGGGGCCAGCCCGTCCGGGGGCGGCGCGGTGCGGCGGGCGAGCGGGGCCCCGGACAGGCTCAGGAACTCCGCGCCCTCCGCCTGGCAGCGCAGGGCGGCGGAGGCGATCAGCAGCTCCATGACTCCGTTGAAGCAGTCCGGGCGGCGGCGCATCAGGTCCAGCGTCCAGCCCACGACGCCGCCGTCGCGGTACACCGGAAGCCAACTGGTGACGGCGTGCACCCGGCCGGCACCGTCGACGGCGAGCAGGCACCGCACCTCGTCGTCGCACAGCTCGTCGATGCCGCCGAGGGTGAACCCCATCTCCGGCATGCCCTTGGCCACCACCCAGGCGTCGGAGACGTCGCGCACCTGTCCGGCGATCTCGGGCGGGGCCTGGCTGAAGCGGTACCACCGCGCCTCGATGCCCTCGCGACCGGCCCGGTTGAGCGCCGTGCGCACGTCCTGCCACCGCCGGCCCCGGAACTCCAGCCCGGCCAGGGGCAGGATGGTCTCCTGGGCCACCTCGAGCAGGCCCCAGCCGTGGTCGCGCAGCCCGTCGGCGCACCGGTCGGTGATGCCGTAGAAGCACGGCGTCCAGCCGCGCTCGAGGCAGTACCGGCTGTACTCGGTCAGGGCGGCGGCGTGCGCGGCGGGATCGCCGACCGGGCCGCCGAGGGTGAGCGCGACGGACGAGATGACGCGGTACGCCAGCACGGCCCGACCGTCCTCGCTGAACCAGTAGCTGTTGCCGCGCCAGGTGACCATGTAGGACAGCGGGTCGCCGCCGAACTCGACAAGCAGCCGCCGGGCCCGGGCCGCGTCGCCGTCGGCCGCGGCCGGCTCGTCGCCCAGGTAGGACCGGGCGATCCCGGTGAGCAGCGCCAGCCACGCCGCCGTACCGATCCAGCCGTGCAGCACCCGCGCCGGGGCCTCGCGCGGCACGAACGCGGGCGGGAACAGGTCGAGGTAGCCGACCGGCAGGAACCGCCGCGGCAGGTCGGCCAGCAGCCCCCCGAACGACGGCACCGGGTCGAACTGCCGGCGCAGCAGGTACCCGCCGGCGAGGTACGCGACCGCGGCGACCACCGGGCCGCCCACGCCCAGCAGCCACAGCGCCCGGTGGCGCCGCCGCGGCGGCACCAGCCGGAACCGGCCGCGGAAGACCAGGAGCAGGACGGCGACGAGCAGCGGCTGCAGGACGGCGGCGGCGATCGACAGGTCCTCGGGCGGCTGGAACGCCGACGCGTCGAGCTGCTGCGGTACCACGTCGAACGCCAGCGCGGCCAGGCCGGCCAGGACGAGGTTGGTGACCACGGCCAGGCGCAGCGCGAAGCGCCGCCCGCGCCGCAGGCCCTCGGCGGCGAGCAGCAGCAGCACGACCGGCAGCACCGACAGCAGCGCCGGCCCCAGCCCGGTGTCGCGCAGCTGGGCCACCATGGCGTGGCACTGCTCGGCCAGCTCCGGCTCCCCGCAGGCGGCGTCGACGTCGGCGAGCCCAGGCGGCAGGGCGAGCACGACGTAGCGCAGCGCCGCCAGCGGCCCGGAAGGCCGCGCGATGAGCGTCGCCGCGACCGGCCCCACCGCGCCGGCCGCGACCACGAGCGCCAGCTGTACCCGGATCTCCGGACGGGTCGGTGGCCCGGCGGCCGGTGCCCCGCCGGGCCGCAGCAGCCGGCCGAGGAGCAGCCCGGCGAGGCCCGCGACGAACACCACCAGGTCGATGGGGCGGCCCGCGTACAGCGCCAGCATCGCCAGCGCGACCCCGGCGACCAGCCGCAGCCGCCGGCGCCACAGCGGCGTCAGCGCGGCGGTCCCGGCGAGGGCCAGCCCGACGGTCGCGGGCACCGGCCCGACCACCAGCGACCCGTCGGGCGCCGGAATCCACCAACCGGGCCCGGAAGCCGCGGTCAACAGCAACAGCGCCAGTGGTACCGCCGTGAGCTCGACCGCCAGCCAGCAGGCGGCGGCGCGCAAGGTGCCGATCCGCCGCTCCACCGGGAACGCGAGCGCGACGACGGCGAGGGTGGCGGCCGCGTACCCGCGCAGATCCTGGCTGTACAACGGCGTCCAGTGCCCGAGCCCGCCCGCGGCGGCCGCTGCGGCCAGCCAGATCGCGAGCAGCAGCGCGGTGCTGAAGGGCGCGGAGCGCAGCAGCGAGCGGATCATGCGGCGGTGATGCCCATCCGGACGGCCAGCCGCGGCAGCCCGGCGACCAGGCCGGCGGCCCACACCTGCCACGAGTGCCCGCCGGGCAGCTCCCACCACCGCACGCTCATCCCGGCCCGCTCGCACGCGGCCCGGACGAGCCGCTGCTGCGGCCCGTACTCCGTGTCGTCCAGCCCGGCGACGAGCAGCGCCTCGCTGCCCGCGAAGCGTTGCCCGGCCAGGATGTCCAGCGGGTTGACCCGCACGAACGCCGCCGCGTCGCCGCCGAACGCGGCCGCGACGGTCCCGGCCCGGTCGCCCAGCGTGGGCTCGCGCTGGCCGGAGATGTCCAGCAAAGTCGGGTACCGATCGGGCCGGCGCACCCCCAGCTGCAGCGAACAGGTGCCGCCATAGGAGTAGCCGCCGACGGCCCAGTGCCGGTACGACGGGTCGACGTCGAAATGGGCGCGGACCCACGCCGGGACGTCCTCGCTGAGGTACGTCTCGACGTTGCCCAGGCGCGAGTCCAGGCACAGCGGGTTGGCGACGAGAGAGCCGAGGGCGTCGGGCATCACGACCAGCGGCGCGAGGCCGTCGTGCGCGCGGGCGAAGTCGTCCATGACCCGGTCGACCCGCCCGCCGTCGATCCAGTCCCGTGGGCTGCCCGGCTGCCCGGACAGCAGGATCAGCACCGGCAGCACGGCGCGCTCGGCGGCGAGGTAGGCGGGCGGCAGGTACACCCAGGCCGGCCTTGCGGCGAAGCCGGACCGCTCGCCCGGGATCGCCGCGTTCAGCAGCCGCCCGCTCGCGGCCAGGTCCGGCGGCCGGTGCCACACCTCGGCCAGTGGCTGATCGGCGGCGGCCCCGGTCGCCGTGACCCCGTGCGGCGCCATGTCGTCGATCCCGATCATGTTCTCCGGTCGCACGCCGAGGGCGGCGCGCACGGTGCTGAACTGGCCGTAGAAGGCGTTGACGGCCGTGGCGGCGCCGAGCACGGTGGCGGCGGCGGCCAGCACCGCCACGACCCGCCGCCGGCCGGTCCGCGGCCAGGCGACGACCGCCAGCCCGATGCCGGTCAGCCCGAACGCGACCCGGGCGAGCACCGTCACCGGCAGGGGATCGGGAAAGGGCCGCCACACATGGTCGACGAGCCATCCTCCGCCGGCGGCGAGGGCGACGGCGATCCCGGCCGCCGCGAGCCCGCGGCGGACCCGCCCGTGCGTCACCGCCTGCAGCAACAGGGTCGCCCCGGCCGCCGCGGCGAGACAGATGGTGACCGGCAGCCAGCCGTGCAGCAGCGACCACTCCAGCGGCGACGTCACCGCCGGCCCGCACTGGTCGACGTGGCGGCGACCGGCGCCCGGCCCGGCGTGGACGCCTCGCGCGGGTGCGGCGGCCGGCCCGGGCGGCAGCGCCGCCGGAACCGCCGCTGGGCCGCCGGATCGGCGGGCGAGCACGCCGGCCGGCGGCAGCGCGGCGCGGGCGTGGGGGCCGCACAAGCCGCGGTGGTGTGATCGGTACGCACGAACTCGGGCGCCGTCCCGCCGCCGACGCTCACGCTCAGGTCGATCGCCATGCCCAGCGCCACGGCGATCCCCAGTAACCCCGCTACGTACCGTGTGCGCACGCCGACTCCTGTCCCCGGTTTGGCGGTCCCGTTTGATAGACGATCGAGCGGCGCCGTTCGGTTCCGTCGATGAAACCGGGTCGTCGCTCACGTCCAGCACGGTGACCGACCGTGATCGGCTCGGGTAGCGTCGGCGCATGCCTGCCATCCGCCCGATCGCGCTCGCCGTGCCGCGGCGCGGCGACGATCTGCTCGTGTTCGAGTACCACGACGCGACGAAGCACCAGACCTTCTACCGGCCGCTGGGCGGCGGCATCGAGTTCGGCGAGACGGCCGAGGCGGCGGTGCACCGGGAGATGCGCGAGGAGCTCGGCGTGGGGCTGCTCGACGTGCGCCTGCTCGGGGTGCTGGAGAACATCTTCCAGGCCTTCGGCGGCGCCGGGCACGAGATCGTGTTCGTCTTCGGCTGCCGCCTGGCCGACGCTGCCCTCTACGAACGCGATGCGGTCGGCGAGATCCTCGACGACCGCGGCACGAAGGTCATGTGGCGTCCGCTGGGCGGCTTCGGCGCGGACCGGCCGCTGTACCCGCACGGCCTCGCCGGCCTGTTGCGAGGGTGAGGTCCCGGGCCGCGAACGCCCGTGGCCGACGCTCGCCGGTCACGCGCTGCCAGCTGGTTGGAAGAGCTCGACCGGGTTTCCGGCCGGGTCGTCGAGAACGATCTGCCGGCCGCCGGGGCCGTCGACGACGCCGCTGCGGAACCTGACCCCGGCCGCGCGCAGCCGGGCGACCTCGGCGTCGATGTCGATGACGAGCAGGTGGATGCGGTTCCAGCCGCCGGGGTGCGGCACGGCGCCGTCCGGCATCACCCGGCCGGCCGAGCTGGCCGGGCCTGACAGCAGCAGGCGCAGGTTGCCGCGCATCACGTCGGCGAACGCCGGCAGGAATGCGGTGTTGACCGTGAATCCGAGGTGCATGGTGTAGAAGTCGATGGCGGCCTGGACGTCGTCGACGAGGTACCGCACGTGGACGGTGTCGGCGGTGATGCCGGTCATGATCCCTCCTGAGTTGCTTCGGCGGCGAGGGCGCGCGTTGACCCACGCCCCGACGTTACATCAAATCGATTTGATGTAACCTGCATGTCGCCGCACGCTCGTATCCGGCTTGACGACGAACTGGTCGTCAAGCCGGATACGCTGCTCAGTCGCTGACGTGCCCGGACGCGCTTACCGCAGCGTCCACCTCTGGTTGGTACCGCTGCCGCAGGTCCACAGGATGATCTTCGTGCCGTTGGCGGTCGCCGCGCCGGAGGCGTCCACGCACAGGCCGGACTGCACGCCCGTGATGGTGCCGTTGGTGTTGACGTTCCATTGCTGGTTCGTCTGTCCGTTGCAGTCCCAGATCACGACGGTCGTGCCGTTGGTGGTGCCTTTGTTGTACGCGTCCAGGCACTTGTTGCCGTAGATCATGAGCTGCTTGCTCGAGGTGTACGTCCACTTCTGATTGGCCTGGCCGCCGCAGTCCCACAGCTGCGCCTGCGTGCCGTTGGTGGTGCTCGAGTTGTTGATGTCGATGCAGCGGCCGGACTGGGTACCCACGATCGAGACGCCCGCCGGGCTGCTGCCGTCGGTGCCGGCCACGGTGAGCAGGACCGCCTCGTGCGCCGGGACCGAGGTGGTGTAGCTGCCGCTGAAGCTGCCGGCGTCCGTGGCGGTCCACAGGTTGCGTACGGTGGCCGAGCCCGTCAGGCCGAGGTCCGACCAGCGAACGGTGATGTTGCCGGCCGAGCCGGTGCGGTTGAGCAGCAGCACCGCCCGGCGTCCGGAGCCGGACAGCGTCTTGCTGTACACCTGGCGGCCCGTCTGATCCTCGGCCACCCTCGTGCCCTGGCGGCCCAGCGAGTCCTGGTCCACCGCGATGACCTCGCGATTGGTCAGGATCGCGCGGGTGTCACTGCTCATCTGGGTGAGGTTGTTGCCGGCCAGCAGCGGGGCGCCCGAGATGGCCCACATGCCGACGTGGGTCCGGTTCTGCGCGGCGGTGAAGCCGGGCATCCCGGCGATGAGCATGTCCGGGTCGTTGTAGTGGCCGGCGGACTGCGCCGTGGGGTGCTGCGCGGCGTCGAAGTTCGTCAGCACCCGGTCCATCGACGGGCTCTCGCCGAAGTAGATGATGTCCGCGCTGGTGCGCCACATGCTGGACATCCCCGGCGCCCAGTCCCAGGGGTTCTGCTTGCCCCAGTTGCAGATCGACAGCACCATCGGCCGGCCGGTCTGCGCGGTGGCCCGCCCGATCGAGTCGCTGATCGCCTGGTACGCGTTGCGCGCGTTGAGCCCTTCCGCGTCGCCGCCGCACCAGTCCACCTTCACGAAGTCGAAGCCCCACTGGGAGAACTGCAGGAAGTCCTGGTCGTAGTGGCCCTCGCTGCCGGACCCGGGCGCCGCGGGCCGGCCGGTGGGGAAGTAGTAGCCGCAGCCGTCGCGCCCGGCGTCGGTGTAGATGCCGGCCTTCAGGCCCTTGCTGTGGATGTAGTCGGCGATCGCCTTCATGCCGCCGGGCCACTCGTTCGTGTCGACGACGATGTTGCCGGCCCCGTCGCGGGTGCCCTGCCACCAGCCCTCGTCGATGTTGATGTACTGGTATCCGGCGTCCTTGAGGCCCGAGGAGACCATCGCGTCGGCCTGCGCCTTGATGACGTTGGCGTTGATCTTCGCGGCGAACGTGTTCCACGACGCCCAGCCCATCGGGGGAGCGTTGACCACCGCGGCCGCGGCCGCGGCGGGTGCGGCGACGGCGCTGGCCCGGCCGGCGCTGACGGCGGTGGCCAGCGCGGCGAGGGCGATGAGCGCACCCGCCACGACGGCGCGCGCACGCCCTGGCCTGAACACGACGATCCCCATGGCGATCTCCTTCGGCTGCGTACGCCGGCCGCGTTGGCGGGGTGACCGACGCATGGTCACTACGGCCGGGAGCAACCTAGTGTTAACGCTCACACTAGTTGATGTCAATGCTTCGATTCGTGCGGGCGGTTCGCAAAGTGATCGCTCACATGAGCGTCGCCTTCTGGGGGGACCGCCGCAGTACCGTGCTGCAGCGGGAACAGATCCAGGCCGGCGCGTTCCTGACCGGCGCCACGGTCAGCGAACGGGACTTCACCCGGTCGGTGGGCGCGTTCGGCTACCCCGCCGTGGTGCTGCTCGACCAGCACGGCCGGATACTGCAGATCGCCCCGCGCCGGCCGGAGCTGCTCGGCACCGATCTGACCGGCCGCTACGCGCACCTGCGCACCGCGGTCGGGGAGGGCCGGCCGGCCGTCTCCCGGGTCGTGCCCTCCGCGGCGCGAGGTGAGCCGGTCGCCGCGTTCGCCGTGTTCCGGTTCAGTAGGCTTCCCGCCGGAACCGCCCACAACTTCTTCTGACGCTCAGCCGGTGCCGCCGGGGGCCAGGAGGGGTTCGAGCAGCCCGACGAGCTGTGCGCGCTCCGCGGCCGGCAGCCGGCCCAGGGTGGGCGCGAGCGCCTGGAGGATCTCGTTGTCCAGGCGCTGCGTGAGCTCGCGGCCGGCGGGGGTCAGGAACACTTCGACGGCGCGGCCGTCGAGCGGGTTCTTGCCCCGGGCCAGCAGTCCCCGGCGTTCGGCGCGATCGATCAGGCCGGACAGCGTGGACTTGTCGAGGCCCAGGTACGCGGCCAGTTCGGTCACGCCGGGGCGGCGGTCGCGCAGGATGCCCAGCACCCGCAGCTGCGTGAGGGACAGGTCGTTCTCGGCGCCGATGCGGGTGAGCACGCCCGTCACGTGGAAGGTGCTGCGGACGAGTGCGTCGACGAGTGCGTTCACGGAGTCCTCGGAGGCCACCCCATCATGCTACTTGACATAGGTGGCATTACCAACAATCCTAGAAGTCGGTGGTAATACCAACTATCTCCTCAGGAGGTCCTCCCGTGCGTGCCGCAGTCCTCACCGCGTTCGACACCCCGCCGATGTACCGCGACCATCCGGAGCCGGTCGCGGCCAACGACAACGAGATGGTCGTGGAGGTGCTCGCGGCCGGCCTGCACCACCTGACCCGGGCCAAGGCCACCGGCGCGCACTACAGCAGCAGCGGCACGTTCCCGCTCGTGCCGGGCGCCGACGGTGTCGTGCGCGACGGGTCCGGGCGGCTGCGCTACGTCGCCCTCGACGACACGAAGCTCGGGACGTTCGCCGACCGGACCGTGATCGACGTCCGCCGCAGCGTGGTGCTGCCGGACGGCGTCGACCCGGTCCGGATCGCCGCCGCGATGAACCCGGGTATGTCCTCCTGGGTCGCGCTGCGCCGCCGTATCGAGTTCGCCCCGGGCCAGCGCGTCCTCGTCATCGGCGCCACCGGGAACGCCGGGCGGATGGCGGTACAGGTCGCGAAGCTGTTCGGAGCCGCGCACGTCATCGCCGCCGGGCGGGACGCGGCGCGCCTCGAGGCACTGCGCGCCCTGGGCGCCGACGAGACGTGCACGCTGGACCGTCTCGAGCGGGCGGCGGACGTCGACGTCGTCATCGACTACGTGTGGGGCGAGGCCGTGGCCGGCGCCATGGTTCCGATGCTCTCCGCCCGCTCGGACCGCGCCGCCCCGCTGACCTGGATCCAGATCGGGTCGGTGGGCGGTGCGACCGCGCCGGTGCCGTCGGTCGCGCTGCGCTCGGCCCGGATGCAGATCGTCGGCAGCGGGATCGGCTCGGTCCCCGCCCGCGATTTCATCGCGGAGCTGCCGGGGCTGGCGGTAGCGGTGGCGGAGGGCGCCCTCGACGTGCGGGCCCGCGCGGTGCCGCTCGCCGAGGTCGGCCCGGCGTGGACGGCCGAGACGGACGACCGCATCGTCTTCGTGCCGTAGCGAAACCGGGCGACCGGAGGAGTCCATCCGCTTCTGGTCGCGTGTCTAGCATCGCCGCATGCAGATGGTTGAGCGTCCATGGGGGATCGCCGCGTTCGGCGCGGCGAGCGTGAAGGCCATGCCGGATCTGGTGCGGGTCCGGTTCAAGATCGTGCGGATCGAGCAGAGTCCGGCCGGTGCGTTCGCCGAGACCCGCGGCGCGGTCCGGGCGGTGCGGGCCGCGTTGCGCGAGCACGGGGTCGCGGACGGGGACGTGCAGTCGTCGCGGCTCGACCTCAAGACGGCGACGGAGTACATCGACGGGACGCATCGGCCGGTCGGGTACCAGTGCCAAGCCGCCTTTGCCGTTGAGTCGCGCAATCTGGACGACGTCGAGCCGTTGCTGGTCGACGTGGTGGCGGCCGGGGCGAACGAGCTCGAGGGCGTCGACTTCGATGTCACCACGAAGCGCGAACTGCGGGCCGACGCCCGCCGGCGCGCGGTCGCGGCGGCGCGGGGCAAGGCGGAGCTGTACGCGCAGGAGGCGGGCGTGCGCCTCGGCGCCGTCCTGCACGTCGAGGACGTCGACTCGGACTCGCCGTACACGCAGCGGTACCGCAGCCACTCCGCGAGCAGCGTCGACGCCCTCGAGGCGGACCTCGCGCCGGGCCACATCATCGTGTCGGCGGCGACGATCGTGGGCTACGCGATCGCCCGCGACTGACCGGGTCAGGCGTCGGCACCGCGGTGCCGGCTGCGAAACGCCGTGGACTTGGCCCGGTTGCCGCAGGCCGCCATGTCGCACCAGCGGCGGGAGGTGTTGCGGGAGCCGTCGAGGAACACCCACCGGCAGTCCTCGCCCCGGCACGCCTTCAGCCGCGGCCACGACGGGCGGGCGGAGGCGCGCAGCAACGCCGCGACGGTGGCGGCGCCGATGTCGCGGGCGAGATCGCCGGCGGCATCGGCGCGCAGTCCCGGGGCGTCGCCGCCCAGGTCCGGCCGGAGCGTGAGGCCGTCGAGGGCGGCGGCGTCCACGGCGCTGTCGATGCCGTTGTTCCGCAGCGCCAGGGCGCGGATCACGGCCCGCAGGGTGCGCAGGAGCGCGACCGCCTCGGCGTCGGCCGGCCGCGGCGCGCTCCGGCCGCCCAGGCCCCGCCACCACTGCCGCACCGACCGGCCGTCGGCGAGCTCGTCGTCGGCGCCGTGTGCGGTGTTGGCCACCGCGATGAGCAGCTCCTCGTCGTCCACGCAACCACTATACGCGCTACACCGGTTGCTCGGACCCGTCGCCGGTGTCGTAGGCGAACACGATCATGTCGCGCATGAGGATCCCGTGCTCGCGCAGCGGCGGCTGGATGTAGTCGAAGAAGTCGCGCTTGACCGAGTGCATCCGGAAGCCGCACTGCTGATAGAAGGCGATGTTGTCCAGCGCGCAGTTGGCCGTGCCGACGAGCAGCTCCCGGCCGTGCCCGGGCAGCTCCTCGAGGATCGCGGCGATGATCCGGCGGCCCAGGCCCGTGCCCCGGCGGTCGGCGGCGACCGCGATGTAGAGGAGCTCGCTGGGTTCCCGATCGTCCCAGCGCACCACCGCCGCGCCGACCGGCTCGTCGCCGTCCAGGGCCGCGTAGGCCTGGCAGGACGGGTCGCGCAGCGCGGACCGGATGCGTTCGTCGTCCTCCTCGGCGTCGTGCAGGATCGGCACCAGCCGCTCCGCCGCCGCGCCGGCAACCGCAACGATTGTCACAGGACTGCCCTCTCTTCGCGAACGGGCGCCGGATCGGCCGGGGCGGCGAGGAGCACCGCGGCGGCGCCGATGAGTTCGACGGCCAGGAGGCCGGCCGGGCGCACCGCGTCCAGCGCGACCACCGACACGGTGGTGCCGATGCCGTACACGGCCGACGAGAGCAGGATCGCCGCCTCGCCGGAACTGTGCGGTGCCACCCGGCGCCTCCATTCCCCGCCACCATCCGGCGACGTAACCATCGTCACGGTTACACCGGTCAGGCGAGGCGTCAACCGACAAACGTCAGGCGCTCTTCACCACGCCGCCGTCGATGAGGTACTCGGCGCCGGTGATGTTGTTCGGCGAGGCGGCGAACGCGATCAGCCGGGCGACCTCCGCCGGTGTGCTCAGCCGGCCGGTCGAAGCGCCGAGCGTGGCCATGAGCTGCTTGGCGAAGGCGTCGTGGGGGAGGCCCTGCTGCGCGGCGACGTGCGCGATGAAGCCGTCCGGGTCGGTCCAGACGCCGGTGGACACCGGGCCGGGAGCGACGGTGATCGCCCGGACGCCCTGCGGGCCGAACTGCTCGGCGATCACCTTGGTCAGCGCGTTGAGCGCGGCCTTGGCGACGTTGTAGTCGACCGGCCCGGCGGTGACCAGGCGGGCGCCGGCCGAGGAGACGTTGATGACGGTACCGCGGCGCTCGATGAGGCTCGGCAGTGCCGCGCGCGTGGCTCGCAGCGCGGTGTAGAAGTGCAGGTCGAACGTGTGCTGCCAGGCGCTGTCGGGCAGGTCGACGAGGTTGAGCAGGGCGCCCCGGGCCACGTCGGCGGCGTCGCCGATGCCCACGTTGTTGACCAGCACGTCGATCCCGCCCAGTTCGGCCAGGGCGCGGCCGATGAGCGTGGCCGGACCGTCCGGTGTGGACAGATCGACGGCGACCGGGACGGCGGCGGTGGCGCGCAGGCCGTCCGTGATGGTGCGGGACCCGGTCACGACGCGCATGCCCTCGCTCAGGAGGGTGCGGACGACCTCGAGGCCGATGCCCTTGCTGCCGCCGGTGACGACGGCGGTCTTGCCGGAAAGCTGCAGATCCATGGTGTACCCCTTCAAGCGGGACCGAACGGTCCGGGACCGATCGGTCCGATTCTGGCAACGCCGCAGCCGGGCTGTCAAGGATGGCGGACCAATCAGTCCGTTATGATGGTCGGCGGAGGCAGCCATGGCACGCAGACCGGACCCGACCGCACGGCAGCGGATTCTCGATGCCGCGACGCGGCTCTTCGACACGTACGGCGTGCACGCCGTCGGCCTGCAGCAGGTCATCGACGAGCTCGGCTGCGGCAAGAACCTGCTGTACCGCGAGTTCGCGACCAAGGACGAACTCGTGGTGGCCTACCTCGGGCGCTGCCGCGACGCCTGGACGGCGATGATCGAGGCCGCGACGGCGCCGTTCCCGGACGACCCGGCGGCTCAGCTCGTCGCGATCGTGCGCACCACGGTGGAGCACGCGACCGCGCCCGGGTACCGGGGCTGTCCGGTGCACAACACGCACGCCGAGTTCCCCGACGCCGCCCACCCCGTCCACCCGGTGGCGGTGCGGCACTTCACCGTCGTCCAGGAGCTGCTCCTGGACCTGGCCGAGCGGGCCGGCGCGGCCGATCCGAAGGCGCTGGCCGATCGGCTCGCCCTCATCATCGACGGCGCCAACACCAACGGCGCGGCGCTGGGCAACCGGGGCAGCGCGGCCGCGGCGGTGGCCTTCGCCGAGGACGTGGTGCGGGCGGCGGTCTCCTGACGCCGCTCCGTCAGCTCGAGAAGGCCTTGCGGTAGTCGCGGGGCGGCACGCCGCGGCGGCGGACGAACTGCTCGCGCAGGGTCGCGGCGGTGCCGAAGCCGACGCGCCGGGCGACCTCCTCGATCGACAGGCCGGCCGTCTCCAGCAGCTCCTCCGCGCGGTTCAGCCGCTGGCTGAGCACCCAGGCGTGCGGCGTCGAGCCCGTGGCGGCCGTGAAGCGGCGGGCGAACGAGCGCTGGCTCATCAGCGCCCGGGTGGCCAGCGTCTCCACCGTCAGCGGGCCGTCCAGGTGGTCGCGGGCCCAGGCGAGCACCCCGGCCAGCCTTTCGTCGTCGCAGTCGACCGGTACCGGCGCGGCCACGTACTGGGCCTGGCCGCCGTCGCGGTGGGGCGGCACGACCATGTCGCGGGCGATCTCGTTGGCCACGGAGGCGCCGTACTCGCGGCGCAGCAGGTACAGGCACATGTCGACGCCCGCCGCGCCGCCCGCCCCGGTGACGACCCGGCCCTCGTCGACGTACAGCACCTCCGGCAGCACCGCGACGGCGGGAAAACGCTCCGCCATGGCCGCGGCCCACCGCCAGTGCGTGGTGGCCCGCCGCCCGTCCAGCAGCCCGGCCGCGGCCAGCACGTAGGTGCCGGTGCAGTAGCCGGCGACGGTCGCGCCCCGCTCGTACGCGGTCCGGATCGCCGCCAGCGCCTCCGGCGACGGCTCGAGGCCGAACGCGTCCCAGGAGGTCACCAGCACGAGGTCGGCGGCGGCGAGCCGGTCCAGGCCGTGCTCGATCACCACCTTGAGCCCGCTGTCCGTGGTCACCGGCCCCGGCCGGTCGGCGCAGACGGCGAAGTCGAACCCCGGGCCGCCGCGAGGCCGGCGGTCGAAGCCGAAGATCTCGCTGGCGATGCCGACGCCCAGCGCGCCGGTGCCCTCGGCCACATAGGCGGCGACGCTGGTGAATGGGGTACCCACGCCACCCATGATGGCAGAAAATCGGCGATCCTATGCAGGTCTGCCACTGTTGGCCGGCACAGCGGCGGCGCACGCTCAGGACATGTTCGTCATCGACTGCCCGGCCCACCGTTCCCGCGTCCTGCTCTCCGAGCGGCGCATCCGCAGCCTGCGCAACACCGACGCCGGCGTGCTGGTCGACCTCGAGTGCTACTGCGGCCACGTCGAACGCCTCCACACGGGCCGCACCCACGAACGGCGACGGCACTGAACGAGAATGCCGGCGCGCGCGGGTGATGTCAGGGCCGCATGAGTACCGCGCGGGCCGTCTCCGGGGCGATCTGCGCCAGCACCTGCAGCGGCGCCTCCCATTCGCCGAGTGACCAGGCCTCGGTCAGCACCCGCCGGGCTCGCACCGGCCGCCGGCGCTTGAACAGATCGAGCGCGATCGCGGCGAGAGCGTCGGCGCGCTGTGCCGGGGCGTTGATGCGCCGGGCGATCCGCAGGCCGCGGTCCGGGTCCCTGGCCAAGGCGGTAGATACCTCGGCGAGCGCCAGGTCCCGGACGTCGGTGTGGGCCGGCTCGAGCCGGTTCCACGCCCACGCCGGATCGTGCCCGTCGCCACATGCGTCAGCGACACGTTCCGCGGCGTCGGCGTAACCGGCCCGGGCCAGTGCCGCGGCGAGAAAGACCTGCATGCGACCGGACGGCGACGGGGGCGCGTCCGCGACCAGCCGCTCCGCGCGGTCGGGCTGCCCGGTCCGGCAGAGCGCCTCGATGCCGTACGCCAGCGCAAACGAGAACCAGGTGTCGCTGCGGGCGGGCGCCGATCGGGCCAGGTCGACGGCGGCGTCGACCATGTGTTCGACCATCGGGCCGTCGCCGAGCTCGCCCCAGGCGTGCACGAGTTGCGCGTAGACGAGACCCCGGTCGCGAGGATCCATCAGCTCCGTCGCGAGGAGCTGCGCCTTGCGGGCGTGGGCGGCGCCGGCCCGGGCTGCGAGCCCGGCGTGGAACAGCGCGCGCTGAAGCCCGTCCGGCAGCCGCCGTTCGACCACGGCGACCTGTGCGGGATTCCCCGTCCGGACCATGATGGCGGCTGAATTTACGAACGTCAATCACCGCGGCAGCGATACACCTACACCCGAGCGCCGTGGTCCTGCTCGTGGCCGAGGCGGACTACCGGTACGGCTCGGGCGAACTGTGCCTGCTGGTGAGCGCATCGACCGGGCCCGCGCCGTGGAGCTGGACGGTGAGTCGTGGGTGCGGTCAGCGGGGTGCGGGTGCGGCGCGACGGCACGCGGATCGGGCCCGTGCGGGTCGCGGTCCGCGCGTCGCGGCTGCCGGCCCCGGACTGACGGCGCGGCGGCGTCAGGGCGCGATGGCGGCGCGGCGCAGGGCGACCTCGACCGCGGCGCGCACCTGGGCGACGGTGTAGGGCTTCGGCAGTAGCTGGTCGGCGTCGCCGAGGTACTGCCGGGCCTGTTCGGGTGGTACGGAGCCGCTGGCGACGATGGCCGGGATGCCGGCGGTCGCCGGGTCCTGCCGCAGGAGCGCGATGGCCTGCAGGCCCTGTATCACCGGCATCTGATGGTCGGTGACGATCAGGTCGGCCGGGGCGGCGCGCACGGCCGTCAGCAGCTCACCGCCGTCGGCGCGGGCGGTGACGGCGTGCCCGGCGCGGCGCAGTCCGGCGACGGCGAAGTGCCGGATGTTCGAATCGTCCTTAGCGACCACAATGCTGGCCATCAACTGATCATACGATACGTGCATCGTCCGAACGGTGGATCATCTGGAATTGCCACCATTGCCGCGTATGCTCATCCGTCGATGGATTGAGGAGGCGCTGTGGATCAGCAGGCGGGCCGGTCGGTGTCGCGTCGCGGGTTGCTGCGCTCCGGCGCGGTCGTCGCCGGAGGGGTCGCACTCGGCGCCGCGGTGGGTGGTGACCCGGCCGATGCCGAGCCGGTCACCGAGGCTCGCGGGCCGGCGCTCCACCCGCCCGCGCTGAAGCCCGGCGACCGGGTGCGTGTCGTCGCGCCGGCCTATCCGGGCGACGGGCGGCTGGTCCGGGGCCAGCAGATCCTGGAGAGCTTCGGGCTGGTCGTGGAGTACGGCGAGCACGTGTACGACCAGTACGGCTATCTGGCCGGCACGGACGCCGCCCGGCTGGCCGACCTCAACGCCGCGTTCCGCGATCCCGGCGTGCGGTGCGTGTTCGGCGCCCGCGGCGGCTACGGTACCCAGCGCATCATCGACGGCCTCGACGTGGCCGCCGTGCGCCGGGACCCGAAGGTGTTCATCGGCTTCAGCGACCTGACCGTCCTGCACGCCAAGCTCTGGCGGTCGGCCCGGCTGGTGAGCCTGTACGGCCCGCTCGCCACCTGGACGGACACGCGCACCGGGCCGGACTCGGTCGAGTCGATGCGCAAGGCCCTCATGACCACCGATCCGATCGTCATCGCACGCGACCCGGCGGAGCCGAGCTCGGCCGTGAACCTCCCCGGCAAGGGCTCGGGCGTCGCGTCCGGCCCGCTGCTCGGCGGCAACCTGACCATGATCGAGACGAGCGTGGGGTGCGGCGAGTTCCCGAACCTGGACGGCGCGATCTTCCTCTTCGAGGACACCGGCGAGGCGCCGTACAGCTACGACCGCATGCTGACCCAGCTGCGCCGGATCGGCGCGCTGCACCGGATCGCCGGTGTCGCGATCGGGCAGTTCAACGCGGCCGGTGACGGCTCGAGCGGGTGGACCGCCGCCCAGGCGGTCACCGACCGGCTCACCGACCTGGGCGTGCCGGTGCTCGGCGGGCTGCGCATCGGCCACGGCAACGGCCAGCTGACCGTGCCGATCGGGGCCAAGGCGACGATCGACACGGCGGCCGGCACGCTCACCGTCGAGCCGGCCGTGCGCTGACCCCGCCGGCCGCTACGCCTTGTTCGGTGTCTGAGCCTGCTTCCCGTTCCACGGCACCCACGCCGTCCGGCGGGGAGTGCGCTCGGCGGCGCGCGGGCGGGCGGACGGTGCGGGTGGCCCGGCCGAGGAGGGCGCCGGGGAGACCGCCGGCGCAACCCGCCGCCCGCGCTCAGCCGACGACCGCGGCCAGGGCGGGGGAGCGGGTACCGGCGATGAGCTTGGCGGCCAGCGCCTCGTAGCGCTCCGCCACCGCCGACCAGTGCAGGGTCGGCCCGTGCGGCCGGGAGAGGCGGGCGGCCAGGGCCGGGTCGGTCAGGATCCGCCGGACGGCCTTGGCCAGCGCGGCCGGATTGCGGTGCGGTACCAGCAGCCCGCGGCCGCCGCCGAGCAGTTCCACGGCGTGCGGGAAGGCGGTGGCGACCACCGGGATCCCGGCGCCGACGGCCTCGGTGAGCACGCCGGACGTGACCTGCTCGACGGAGTCGTAGGGCAGCACCACCACGTCCGCGGAGCGGATCAGGCGGCCGAGGGCGGCCTGCTCGTGGTACACCGCCTGGTAGTCCACGGCATGCGTGATGCCGAGCTGGGCGCCGAGGCGGTACAGGTCCGCCCGGTACGCCTCGCCGTGCCGCTCGAGCACCTTCGGGTGGGTCCGGCCGGCGACGGTGAAGACCGGGGCCGGCTTCATGTCCTGCAGCTGGGCCAGCGCTCGCAGCGCCCACTCGATGCCCTTGCCCGGGCCGATCAGGCCCCAGGTGAGCAGGTGCGGCTGGGGCCGGCGGGCCACCGGGACGCCGGAGTGGTCCGCGGTACCGTGCGGAATGACCGCGATCTTCGTCGGGTCCACGGCGTAGCCGGCGAGGAGCCGGTCCCGCGCAGTGTCCGTCATCGTGACGGCCGCGTCCGCGCTGGCCACGATCTGCTCCAGCAGCGACCGCTGGGACGGGCTCGGGTGGCTCAGTACCGTGTGCAGCACCACAATGCTGGGCACCGTCAGGCGGCGCAGCAACGGCAGCACGTCGGCGCCGTCGCGGCCCGGGTAGATGCCGTACTCGTGCTGCACGATGGCGACGTCGTAGGTGTTCAGCGCGGCCGCCGCGGGGAGCCAGCCGGCCACGCTCCCGGCGGGCCAGGTGTGCACCACGCCCGCCACGGGCCGCTGGTCGTCACCGGCGGTGGTGACCCGGACGATGCCCCCGGGCGCCCCGCCGGCGGTCAGGTGCGCGAACAGCGAGGCGTTGAATGTGGCCAGGCCACATCGGGTCGGGGGAGAGGTACTGAGAAAACCGAAGCGGACAGCCATATATACATGTGCCTTTCGAAGGAGTACTCGTTCGGACCGCGAAGGTCTCGTTACGGCTGGAATGCGGGCGCGTCGTCGCGCCGCTGGCCGTTGACCCGCGGCGGCGCGGGCGGCGCCGGCTTGCGCGCCGGGCCGTTGCCGGGGGCGCCGCCGGGGCCGATGCCGAGCCGGTGGGCGTGTTGCAGGGTGGTCAGGAGCGCGAGCGTGGACTCGGCGCCCTGGTTCTCGTTGCGCCCCGTCGCCGTGAGGCCGTCGTGGCCGCCGCCGGTCGCCGCGTCGAACATCGGCTGGGCGCCGTCGTTGGCCCCGAGGAACCAGCCGACGGCCAGGCGCAGTCCCGCCTCCCAGCGCGGGTCGGCGCTGACGGTCATCGCCCGCGCGCAGGCGTCGGCGATCGCGGCCGCCTCGATCGGCTGCTGGTCGAACCCGGGCGCCACGTCCTGCGGGCCGCGGCCGCCGACCGGGGTACACGAAAGGTGATCGCCCGCGGTCTCCCGGTCCAGCAGCCAGGCGAGCATGCGCAGGCCGTCGGCCAACGCCCCGCCGCCGGCCGCGATCAGCGTCTCGGCCAGCGCCGCGTTCGCATAGGTGAGCCGGGGTTCCGGCCAGGACCAAGCCGGATCCATCGGTACCGGACCAATGGTGACCACCGCGTCGTGCAGCAACCATCGTGCCGCCGAATGGTCCGGATGCACGGCAAGGACCTCCGCGGCACCGAGGGCGGCGAACGCCATCGCGCGGGGCCAGCGGGTGCGGCGATGCGCGCCGAGCTCGAAGGACCTCAGCGCGGTCTCCCGCATCGCCCGCAGCGGGCTGCGCGCGGCCGCGGTGCCCAGGCCCCACAGCGCGCGCCCCCACCAGTCGCCGTCGGCCGGCTCGTCCTGCCAGCGGCGATCCGGTCCCAGCCGATTGCGGAACGCGCCGTCGGGGGACTGGGCGTCGATGAGGAACGCCAGGTACCGACCGGCGAGCTGCAGCAGGTCGGCCGGGGCCTCGGGTTCGCGGCAGATGACCAGCAGGCCCCGGGCCACGTCGTCGACGCAGTAGCCGTGGGAGATCCGCGGAGTGCTGAACTCGGCGTGCTCGAACAGACCGGTGTCGTCGCTGAGCCGCTGGAGGTGCCGGAACGACGGCCGTGGACGGCCGGTCACGACCGTGGGGCGTGGATATGGTGCGCGGCGATGGACATGGCGGCCCTCTCTGCGAACCCACGCACGTCAGTATTCGAACGATGACGACTGGGGGGCGGCAGGCAGTGGATCGGTGTGTGCGGCGAACCGTGCTGCACGACGGTTGTCCGTCATGGTGCGTGGTGGTCGCCGGGGTCCCGAAGGCCGTGCCCCACTGTACCCCGGCTCTCCAGCGAGGACGAATCTCCGCCGGTCACGGAGCGTCGAAGCCGCCCGTCCAGGCGTCGGTCCCACCCGTCACACCCGCACGATACGCTCCGCAATCAACCCCGGACAGAGAGGAGCTTGACCGCGCGGTGCACGTCGGCGGCGTACGCCTCCGGCTGTTCCCAGGCGGCGAAGTGGCCGCCGGCCGGGTGTTCGACGTACTCGGCGACGTTCAGGAACGCCTCGGCGTAGCTGCGCGGCTCCGGCTTGAGGTCGTGCGGGAAGACGGAGAACACGGTCGGCGCGTCGATCCGGCCGGGGAGGGTGGCCGGCTCGGTGTAGGTGGCGAACGAGGTGCCGATGGTACCGGTGACCCAGTAGGCGCTGACCCAGGTGAGCAGCTCGTCCGGGGTGAAGGCGGGCTCGTCGGACCAGGCCTGCAGCTTCTCCACGATCCACGCCGCGAGGCCGGCGGGCGAGTCGCCGAGCGCGACGGCGAGCGTGTTCGGCCGCGTCGACTGGGCGGCGATGTAGCCGCCCTCGCGGCGGAACCACTGCGCCGACCGGGCCAGGTAGGCCGCGGCGTCGGGCGCGAGCGTCGCCGGGTCCGCCGTGAGGGCGCGCAGCGGGGCGACGTTGGTGAGGTGCAGGGCGCCGACCCGGTCCGGGTGAAGGCCCGCGAGGATCTCCGCGACGGTACCGCCGACGTCGCCGCCGGAGAGCGTGTACCGCGCGTATCCGAGCTCGTCGAGGGCGTCCGCGACGATCGCGGCGATCCGGTTGGCGGACATGCCGGGCGCGGCGAGCGGGGGCCGCTGGTCATCGGCCGCGAACGGGAAGCCCGGCAGCGCGGGTACCACCACGTGCAGGTCGGTGAGCAACGGCAGGACGCGCTCGAACCGCAGCACCGAGTCCGGCCAGCCGTGCAGCAGTACGACCACCGGGGCCCCGGGGTCCGCGGACCGCTGGTGGATGACGCGCAGGGACGCGTCGCCGGCCCCGACCGTCGCCCACGGCAGCGCGGCGATGCGGCGCTCGTGGACGCTCCAGTCGTACCCGTTGATCCAGTGGTCGATCAGGTCGTCGAGCACCGCTCCGCCGATGCCGCGCGTCGCGTCGTCGCGCCACGGGGTCGCCACGCGCCGCGTCTGCCGGAGCCGTTCACGCAGGTCGTCACTCATGTGTACGAGCATACACATCATGTGTATGCTCGTACACATGATGATGCGCGACGCGGCGGCGACCAAGCAGCGAATCCTGGAGCACGCGCGGGACCAGTTCGCGCAGCACGGCTTCGCGGCGGTCACGGTCAAGGGCGTGGCCGACGCGGCCGGCGTGTCGCCCAACCTCATCACCCGCTACTTCGGCGGCAAGGACGGCCTGTTCCTGGCCGCGACCCGGGTGGCGATCCCGGTCTCGAACTCCTTCGACGGCGACCGTTCGGGGCTGGGTGCGCGCCTCGCGGCGAGCATCGTCCAGCGCTGGTTCGGCGCGCCCGGGGAAGACCCGCTGCTCGTGCTGCAGCGCGCATCGGGCGAGCGCCCGGAGGCCGCCGAGGCGCTGGCCGAGTTCCTCGACACGAACTCACTGCATCCGCTGTACCGGTACCTGCGCGACAGCGGCCTGGACGACGCCGACGCCCAGCGCCGGGCCGCCGCGATCGACGCCTTCGTCCTCGGCGTCTCGACCCGGCGCCGGGTGCTGCGCTCGGCCCTGGGCGATCCGGCCGAGCTCCAGGCCTGGTTGAGCGCCACCATCCAGCACCTCGCCGACGGCTGATGCGGGCGCTGGGCCGGTGTCTCGCACGCGGCGCGGGCTGATGCCGGCGCTACGACGCCGCGCGCACCAGGATCGCCCGGGTGTAGAGCAGGTCGAAGCCGCGGCGTTGCACGTTGCGGTGGGACGGCGAGCCCGGCTGCGCGGTGACGGCGGCGAGCTCGACGCCGGCCTCCGCGGCGTCGGCGAGGCGGGCGGCCAGGAGTGCGCTCTGCACACCGCGGCGGCGGAACGCGGGCGAGGTGCCGGCGCTGAACTGTGCGATGCCGTCGCGGATGCCCATGCTCGCGCCGCCGGCCGGCACGCCGTCGACCAGGGCGAGGTACCGGCGGGCCCCGGCGGCGGCGATGTCGCGCTCGGCGTCGGCGACGATCCGGCGCGGGAAGTCCTCCAGCCACGGCAGGCCGTCGGCGTCGGGGTGGGCGACCGCGTCGAGCACGACCTCGAGCCAGATGTCGAACTCGTCGTCGCCGCTCGGACGGACCTCCACACCGGGCGGTTCGACGCGCTCCACGCCGCCGGTGACGGGCCGGGCGAGCACGTTCTCGTAGGAGACGAGGCGGTACCCGCGACCCGTCAGCCACTCGCCGACGGCCGGGTCGGCAAGGCTGCTCAACTCGACCGACACCGGGGCGCCGCGCGCGGCGAACTCGAGTTCGATCGCGTCCAGTTCGTCGTCGCCCGGCCGACCGGCGAAGCCGAGGCCGGCGACCTTGTTCCAGGGCGAGTCCGGTTCGGCGAAGCTGGCCACGCCGCCGGCGACCGGAATCAGGAACCCGGCCCCGCCGGTGCGGCGCTGGGCCGCGGCGTTGGCGGCGGCGAGGAACCCGGCCTCGACGGCCTCGATGCGCCGGCCGAGATCGGTGTCGCAGAACAGCGGTGACATAGCAACCACCATACGCCGTTTACCGGTTGCTGGATGCGGTTGCCCGATGTCGTGGTTACGACGGCGCGGCGGCCGACCTTCGTCAGCGTGCCGCCGGCCCCGATCCGCAGCGCGCCGGGGGACCCGGTACCCGGCTCGCAGGAACCGCCGGCGCCAGGGTGTAACGCCGGGCCGGTACGGCGGGACTGCAGGGCATGACCGACACTCGCTACGACGACCTGCGCGCGCTGTTCATCAACTGCACCCTGAAGCGCTCCCCCGAGCTGAGCCACACCGGCGGCCTGATCGACATCAGCCGCGGCATCCTGGAGAAGCAGGGCGTGACCGTCGAGGAGATCCGCGCGATCGACCACGACATCGCCACCGGCGTATGGCCCGACATGACCGAGCACGGATGGGCCACCGACGAGTGGCCGGCGCTCTACCCGCGGGTCCTGGCCGCCGACATCCTCGTCATCGCCGGGCCGATCTGGCTGGGCGACAACGCCTCCACCACGAAGCGGGTCATCGAGCGGCTCTACGCCTGCTCGCACCTGCTCAACGACGCCGGGCAGTACGCGTACTACGGCCGCGTCGGCGGCTGCCTCATCACCGGCAACGAGGACGGCGTGAAACACTGCGCGCAGAACGTGCTGTACAGCCTCCAGCACCTCGGCTACACCATCCCGCCGCAGGCCGACGCCGGCTGGATCGGCGAGGCCGGCCCCGGACCCTCGTACCTCGACCCCGGCTCGGGCGGCCCGCAGAACGACTTCACCAACCGCAACACCACGTTCATGACGTGGAACCTGCTGCACCTGGCCCGGATGCTCAAGGACGCCGGCGGCATCCCCGCACACGGCAACCAGCGCAGCGAGTGGGACGCCGGCTGCCGCTTCGACTTCGCCAACCCCGAGTACCGCTGAGGCCCGCTCACGTTTCGTGTCCGAAGACCGACGCCTGGTCCGGGCCGGCCGGGCGCTACTGTGCGCTCGTGTCCATCGCCGATGCGGCCCTGCCGGCCGACACGGTCATCGTGGCGCGGCTGCGCGGGCGCGACGAGGCGATGTTCGCCGCGCTGATCGACGCCTGGTCGCCCGGACTGCTCCGGGCGGCGCAGGCGTTCGTCGCCGACGAGCACGCCGCCCAGGACGTCGTGCAGGCTACAGCAGCGACGAGGTGTGCGAACTGCTGCAGCTGTCCTCGGCCAACCAGCGGGTCCTGCTGCACCGGGGCCGGGCCGCCCTGCGGGCCGCGCTGGAGACGTACCTGACGGGGGAGGTGGCGTGATGGACTGCGACGAGTTCGTGGAGCTGGTCACGGCCTACCTCGAGGGCGCCCTGGACCCCGCCACCGAGCAGCGCTTCGTCGCCCACCTCGCCGAATGCGAAGGCTGCGACCGGTACCTCGAGCAGGTCCGCCGCACGATCGCCGAGCTGGGCCGGCTGCCCGCCGCGAGCCTGCCGGCACCGGCCCGCGACCGGCTGCTGGAAGCCTTCCGCGACTGGGAAGGCTAGCGCCGGGCCTTACGCGTTGCTTACAGCTCGGGCCGTGGCCAGCGCGGCCGTCCGCCGCGCGCGCGACGTCGCGGAGTCCTGCCCCGGCTTCCAGTCGGCAGTCACGTCGGTCGATGCTGGACGCGAATCCGGCCGCCGTGACCGGTCCGGCGGCGGTCGTCAGCCTCTCGTAAGATTCGCGGCCCGCCGGGCCCGGCCGTCGGCCTTGACAGCGGCGATGCCGCGCCCTAAGTTCACAAGCATCTGCTTGTACAAGCTGATGCTTGTAATTACGAACGGGAGATCGAAGTGACAAGCGACTTCACCGCCGTCCTGGACCTGCCGGCCGGCCCGGCCGCCGTGTCGGCCTTGTTCACGTCCGCCGACGGCGTCAGCCGCTGGTGGGGTCCGACCGAGGGCGATGCCGGGGTGGGCGGGACCCTCGTGACCAGCTTCGGCCCGTACGGCGCCAACGCGATGCGGGTCCTGGAAGCCGGACCCACCCGGGTGGTCTGGGAGTCGATCGCGCCCGACGGGTCCGCACCGACCGGGCACACGCAGGAGTGGCTGGGCACGACCATGCAGTTCGACATCGTCCCGATGGGCGAGGGCACGCGGCTGCAGTTCCGCCACGCCGGCCTGACCCCGCAGCTGGCCTGCTGGGAGGACTGCGTCGTCGCCTGGACGCAGTTCATGGCCAGCATCCGGACCTTCGCCGAGACCGGCCACGGCACCCCGTTCCGGGTCTGAGAACCTAGCCCCATGGCCGAACAACGGGAGCAGCCAGTGCCCGAGGCGCCGGATGCGGTGCTGCGCGCGCTGGCCGACCCGCACCGGCGGCAGATTCTGCGTCTGGTTCAGCACACCGAGCTGGCCGCCGGGCAGATCGCGGCGGCGTTCCCGCTGACGCAGCAGGCGGTCAGCCAGCACATCGGCGTCCTCAAGCAGGCCGGCCTGCTCAACGAGCGCCGCGACGGGGTCCGCCGCCTGTACACGTTGCGTCAGGAAGCGCTCGAGCCGGTACACCGGATGCTGAGCGAGTTCTGGCCGGACGCCCTGAGCCGGCTGAAGAAGGCCGTCGAGACCGCCCACCCGCAACCACCCCAGAGGCAGCCGTGACCGCCGAGATCCACAACGACGTCATCGTCGCGACCACGCGCATCAAGGCACCGCCCGACGTCGTGTTCCCCTACTTCACCGACGCCGCCCTCATCGTCGAGTGGATCGGCGAGCAGGCCGAGCTCGACCCGCGGCCCGGCGGGCTGTTCCTCCTCGACTTCGGCACCATCGCGGCCCGCGGCACCTACACCAGCATCGACCCGCCACACCGCGTCGCCTTCAGCTGGGGCATCCCCGGAAGCGAGTCGCTGCCGCCCGGCAGTTCGACGGTCGAGGTGGTACTGACTGCCGTCGGCGACGACACGATCGTCGTGCTGAGCCACCGTGGCGTGCCCCCCGGTCGCATCGACGAGCACCGCGCCGGCTGGCAGCAGCAGTTCGGACGCCTGGCCGGGATAGAGCCTTCCAGCCCCGTCCGGCGGGCCACCGCGTGAGCACGGCGACCGCGTCCGGGCTCACCGGCGCAGCGCCTCGGCCACGGCTTTCCCTCCGCCCCGGTCACCATTCCCACTGTCTACCACCGGCCGGTAGCAGCAGCCGGCCAACACGGCGGGCTCAGATGGGCGGTCGCCGACCCGGTCCAGCGACTCCATCGTGCGCGGGTTCGCGGACAACCAAGGCCACGCCCCGCCACCGCGGCGCGGTGGCGGGGCGTGGCCCTGGCAACGGGTCAGCTCGTGAACAGGCTCTCCGTGGCGAGACCCGGGGCCAGCAGCCGCCGGGACGGGGCCAGGTTGCCAGCCGTGGCGACCAGGTCGGCGACGAACGTCCGCACCGACGCCGCATCGCTCAGGTCGCCCAGGCTCGAGTTGACTGTCGCCGCGGTGGCGGCGTCGAGCTGCATGTCCAGCGTCGGCGTCCCGAACCGGGTCGCCGCGGCCTCCTCGCCCAGCGCGGCGATCGCGTTGCGCAGGGTCGCGGCCCGGTCGACGCCTTCTCCGGCGACGGCGCCGTCGATGCCGGTGGCGAGGTCGTCGGGCGACTGCTCCAGCAGCGACTCGCCGAGCACCTCGTCGGCCAGCATCCGCCACGGCTGCATCGACTCGTCGCCCGGCTGCGACCAGTCCTCGTCGTCGATGCCGGACGGCAGCTTGGTCTCGTTGCCGTCCTTGTCGAGCTTCTTCATCTCGATGCTGCGGCTGCCGTCGTCCTCGGTCTTGAGCGTGCGTACCTCGCTGGTGCCGTCGGTGTTGTAGTCCGTGCGGTGGGCGCTCGTCACGTTGCCGTCGGCGTCGGTGACCCGCTCGCCCCGCGAGGTGATCCGGTCGTCCTCGGCCGTCTCGGTCTGGGTGAACGTGTTGCCGTCGACGGTCGTCACGACGGTCGAGGTCCGCTCGACGACACCGTCGGCGCGGGTCACCTCCTCGGTGCGGCGCACGGTGTCGTCGTGGCCCTCGATGCCGACCTCCCACTGGCGGCCCTGCTCGTCCTGGCCCCACTGCCGGGCGTTGAAACTGCCGTCGTCGTACTTGTTCTGCAGGCTCTCCAGCCGCCCGGTCTGCGCGCCGGAGCTGTCGTACGACTCGGTGACGACGTGCTCGCTGCTGCCGCCGTCGATGGGCACCTGCTGGAACTGCATCTGCGAGGCCAGCCGGCCCTCGGCGTCGTAGACCTGCGTGATGCGCCCGTCGTCGGTCTGCGTGACCACCTGGCGCCCGCCGTCGTCGAACTCGGTGACGGAGATCGCCTTGGCCGCCCCGTCGGCGGGCGCGAACGGGCTGTTCCCGCCGAAGGCGTCCGAGGTGCCGGTGCGGAACTTGCCGCCGGCGCCCGGCAGGCGCAGGTAGCCGGTGCCGGAGGCGTTGCCGGTGCCGTTGCCGGTGAAGTCGTACCGCCGGGCCGCGCCCGTGGCCAGGGTGGTGAGGTAGCTGCGGTCGACCGCGCCGTCGGCGATCGACGCGACGTGCGCGCGGCGCAGCGCCGGACCGGCCGGGCCGATCGCCGCGCGAGTGGCCGTCTCCGCCCAGGCGCCGCCGTCGACGGTGGCGGTGCGCACGGTGCCGCGGCCGTCGCCGACGATCGCCAGATAGCGGTCCTGGCCGGCCGACGCGAGGGTCGCGGTGAACTGGCCGCCCGACCACAGGCGCAGGCGCAGGATCGAGTCGTTGGGGTTGCCCATGATGCCTCCGTGTCCGCTGGTGATGTCCCCTGACAGATGCGTCACCCCGGCGGTTGATACACGCCATCATCCTCACATCAATCAACATCAATGGATTGACGCGCCGCCCCCGCGAAATTCCTCTGCGCAAATTCCTGCATCGTGGGAGCCGTGCGGTCGTGCAATTGCACCGCGCTCGGCCGCCGTTGTTTTGTGACCGCCCTGGTGTCGGATGTATTCCCAGGTCAGTTCGGTTTCCGGGCCGCCCCGGATAACACGGCGGCGGCTGGTCCTACGCATCGTAGGATGGAGTGGCCATATCCGGCCGCGAATCTGAGGGTTTCCTTGGAGTCTGCTGATGCTATTGACACTGGACGTTGTCCGTTGAGATCATGATGCGACACCACAGGTGTGAAGTGTCGGCACGTTATCGCGGTCGTAAAGGTTGGTCTCGCAATATTGTGCAGGACCTGCCGGCCCGCGTGAATGCGCTGTACAACACGGGGGCAATATGGGAAATCAACCTGTCGTCGGCCGATCGACTGAGACGGGCCGTGGGCCCCGGAGTGGTGGACGGCGCATCGTGCCCGAGGCCGGGCCGCAGATCGAACGAGTCCCGATCACGAGCCTGCGGGCCGCCGACTCGCCGCGGCTGTCCGGCGAGGACGACGAGCACACCCGGATGCTCGCCGACTCCGGCGCGGCGTTACCGCCGGTCATCGTGCACCGCGCCACCATGCGCATCATCGACGGCATGCACCGCTTCGGCGCGGCCCGCCTGCGGGGCGAGGACACCATCGAGGTCCGGTTCTTCGACGGCACCGTGCAGGAGGCCTTCGTCCTGGCCGTGCAGTCCAACATCGCGCACGGCCGCCCGCTGTCGCTGGGCGACCGGATGCTCGCGGCCGAGCGCATCATCAACGAGAACCCGACGTGGTCCGACCGGGCGATCGCGGCGGCGGCCGGGCTCGGCGGCGGCACCGTCGCCGGCATCCGCCGCCGGATCGAGGCCGCCGACGACACAGTCCGTGACACCGCCCGCGACACCGCGGCGCGCATCGGCCGCGACGGCCGGCGCCGTCCGCTCGACAACGCGGTGGGCCGGCTGCGGGCCGCCGACGCCATCCGCGAGGATCCGGACGCGTCCCTGCGGGACGTCGCCCGCAAGGCCGGCGTCTCGCCGACGACCGCGCAGGACGTCCGCAACCGGCTGCGCCGCGGCGAGGAGCCCGTCCCGGCGCGGTCCTCGGCCGGCGCGCCGGTGCGCACCCGCAGCGTCCGGCGCCGGACCGGCGACGGCGGACGGCCCGGCCTGGACGAGGCGCTGAAGGGCCTGCAGCAGGACCCGGCCCTGCGGTTCAACGAGTCCGGGCGGACGCTGGTGCGCTGGCTCATGACCCGCGCCGTGCGGTTCGAGGAGTGGCAGGAGGTCGCGGGGGACGTGCCGACGCACGCCACGTACGTCGTGGCCGTCGTCGCCCGCCGCTGCGCCGACGAGTGGCAGCGCATAGCCGAGGAACTGCAGAGCCAGGCCGGCCAACCGGCGTGACGACGGCCGGGGCCGGGTTGCCGCCCGGGTACTGTGTCCCGGTGACCTGCCACCACCACGGGACGGGCCGATGAGCCCGGAGCGGCGTGCCTGGGGTTCGCTCGAGTCGGATGTCATGACGGTGCTGTGGGCCGCCGCGGGCCCGCTGTCCCCGGCCCAGGTGCAGCAGCAGCTGGGCGGCGACCTGGCGTACAACACCGTGCAGACGATCCTCACCCGCCTGCTGGAGAAGGGTCAGGCCCGCCGCCGCGTCAACCTGACCGGCGGGCGCGGCCACGAGTACTTCCCGGCCGAGAACCGCGCCACCGCGGCGGCCCGGCGGATGCGCGCCGTGCTCGACGGGCCCGGCGACCGGCGGGCGGTGCTGCGCCAGTTCACCGCCGACCTGGCCCCCGACGACGCCGAACTGCTGCGGGCGCTGCTGCGCGATCCCGACCCGGGGGCGCCGACGCCGTGACCTGGCTCGTGCACATCCCGATCCTGCTGCCGGTACTGCTGCTGCCGGCCGTGCTGTGGCCGCTCGCCCGCCTCGCCGCGCACACCGGCCGGCCCGAGCGGGCCGCGCGGGCCCTCGCGGCCGGCGCGACGGTGACCGCCGGGTCCAGCGCCGTGTGCCTGATCCTGGTCGTGGCCACGCTCGCCGACGACGTGCCGGCGATCGAGCGGTACGGCCGGCTGTCCCTCGCCAACGGCCGGCCGCTGCCGGAGCCCGTCCCGGACCCGGCCGCCGTCGCCGCGACCGCCCTGCTGCTCTGGGTCGGCTGGCGCGTCGCCGCCCGGCTGCGCCGCCGCTGGGCCGTCGCCCGGGAGCTGCGCGCCGCCGGCCCCGCCGAGGACGGCCTGCTCGTCGCCGACTGGGACAGCCCGCGCGCGGTTGCCGTGCCGCCCGCGCGCGGCCGCCGCGGCCACGTGCTGGTGACCAGCGGCATGCTGCGCATGCTCGACGCCCACGAGCGGGCCGCGGTGCTCGCCCACGAGCGCGCCCACCTGTGGCGCCGCCACGACCGCACGACCACGCTCGCCGCGCTGGCCACGGCGGTCAACCCGCTGCTGCGCCCGGTCGAGTCGGCCGTCTGCCTGCTCGTCGAGCGCAGCGCGGACGAGGACGCCGCCGACACGGTCGCGGACCGGCGGCTCGTCGCGCACACCATCGCGAAGGTGGCCCTCGCCGCCCACGGGCCCGCGCCCGCGCTCGGCTTCGGCGGCTCCAGCACCCTGCACCGCGTCGAGGCGCTCGTACGCCCGGCGCCGGACCCGATGCGCCGCGGCGGCCCGACGGTCGCCGGGGCGGTGGCCGTGGCGGCGCTCTCGCTCGCCGTGGCGGCCGTCGCCGTCGTCGAGTTCGTGGAGCTGTTCCGGGCCTGGCTGCCGACCGGCTGAAGGTCCGGCGCGGGAATCAGGCGGAGGAAGCGGCTGAGCCGCCGATCGGCTGAAGGTCAGGCTCGGGAATCAGGCCCAGGACGCGGGCCGGTGCGCCGCTCGCCCCGACGAGGGCCGGGACACCCACGATCAGCACCCCGCCGACCGGCGGCAGCCGCTCGAGGTTGGCGAGGTTCTCCACGCCGTACCGCCGCCCGCCCAGCCAGCCGTGGTGCACCGCGGACCCGGCCCGCTCCCCGGCCGCCGAGTCCAGACTCGGCGTGTCGATCCCGAGGGCGTACACCTGAGGCCGGTCCGCGGCCAGGAACCGCGCGGTCTCGGCGGCGAAGCCCGGCCAGTGCGGGCGGCCTTCGTCGTCCAGGCCGAGGTACCGGCCGCGGTCGTGGATCCGCTCCGCCCAGCCGGTGAGCGCCAGCACGGCGCACGGGCCGGGCAGCGGGCCGTGCCGCCGCTCCCAGTCCAGGATGTCGGCGACCTCCAGCCGCGCGTCGGCGTCGCCCCGCACGCGGTCGCGGATGTCGACCACCGCGGCGAGCAGCACCAGGTCGGCCGCGGCGATGGCGTGGACCGCCGCCCCGCCCTCGACGAAGTGCGCCGGCGCGTCGACGTGGGTGCCCGAGTGCTCGTCGAGGTCCCACCGGCCGGCGAAGCACCCGTCCCGGTCGAACCCGGCGACGGTGGTGACGCTCGGCGGTACGACGTCCGGGTGGTGCGGCAGCGCGGGCGACAGCGGATGGGACAGGTCCACCGTCTCGCCGATCAGACCCACGTGCGGCACGGTACCGCCAACCGTTCGCGGCCCGCTGGAGCGCCGATCGCGTTCCGGCTCAGGCGACCAGCTGACCGTCGCGCATCACGACCTGCCGCTTGCACGCGTCGGCGACCGCGGCCTCGTGCGTGATGATCACCATGGTCGTGCCGCCGTCGTTGAGCTCGGTCAGCAGCGCCATGATCTCGCGGCTGTTGCTCGAGTCGAGGTTCCCGGTCGGCTCGTCGGCGAACATGATCGCCGGCCGGCCGACCAGAGCGCGGGCGATCGCCACCCGCTGCCGTTCGCCGCCGGAGAGCTTCGTGACCCGGTGGCGGACCCGGTGGCCGAGCCCGACCCGCCGCAGCGCGTCCTCCGCCGCCTCCCGCCGCTGCCGGGCCGGCACCCCGCGGTACAGCAGCCCGTTCGCCACGTTGTCCAGCGCGTCGAGCGCCTCCAGCAGGAAGAACTGCTGGAACACCACCCCGACGCGGTGCGCGCGCACCCCGGCGAGCTGCCGGTCGCTGAGCCCCTCCACGGCCATGCCGTCGATGACCACCGACCCCTCGGTCGGGCGGTCCAGCGTCGCCATGAGGTTGAGCAGGGTCGACTTGCCGGACCCGGACGCGCCGGAGATCGCCAGCATGTCGCCCGCCTCGACCCGCAGGTCGACGCCGCGCACGGACTCGACGGGCGGTTCCCCGGGGTACGTCTTGCGCACCTCGCGCAGCTCGAGCACGGCCATGGCCCCCACAATGCCCCGTGCGGGCGCGGCCGCGCATCCCCCAAAGGTAAAGGCCGACCCGCCACCTTTCGGGGGGCCCGCGATCCTCCCCCGAAAGAGCGGCGGCATTCCCCTCTTTTCGGGGGTGTGCCGGTCCCGCCCCGGCGCGACGCTGAAGTCGCTCGGGGGGCCTGCTACCGATGGGGCGATGCGTTGGAACAGCACGTCGATGTCTCGTTGCCCGACCCGCTCAGCGGCTGCTCGGCCGTTCAGTGGATCCCGGTCCGCTCGCTGCTGCCTGCCGACTCGCCGCGCACGGCCGGCGAGGACCCGGCGCACACCACGATGCTGGCCGCGCTGGACGCCCAGCTGCCGCCGATCATCGTGCACCGCGCCACGATGCGGGTGATCGACGGCATGCACCGGCTCGGCGCCGCCCGCCTGCGCGGCGACGACCTGGTCCGGGCCCGCTACTTCGACGGCACCGAGCAGGAGGCGTTCGTCCTGGCCGTGCGGACCAACATCGCGCACGGCCTGCCGCTGTCGGCGGACGACCGCACGCGGGCCATGGAGCGGATCATCGGGTCCTATCCCGGCTGGTCCGACCGGGCGATCGCGGCCGCGGTCGGCCTGGGCCCGCGCACGGTGGCCAAGTTCCGGCTCCGGATGCAGCGGGAGGACCGGGCCGACGAGGCACGCACCCGGACCGGCCGCGACGGGCGGACCCGGCCCGTGCACAACGCCGAGGGGCGGCTGCGCGCCTCGGAGCTCATCCGGGAGCGCCCCGAGGCGTCGCTGCGGGCGATCGCCCGCGAGGCCGGCGTCTCGCCGTCGACGGTGCGCGACGTTCGGCTGCGGATGGAGCGCGGCGACGACCCGCTGCCCCCGGCACGCCGGCGGCGCGACGACAGCTCCGCCCCGGTCGCCACCGACGGCCGGGCCGGACCCGACCTCGGCGCCATCCTGCAGGGGCTGCAGAGCGACCCGGCGCTGCGCTTCAGCGAGTCGGGCCGGGTCTTGCTGCGCTGGATGTTCTCCCGCGCCATCCGGGCCGACGAGTGGGTCGACGTCGCCGACAAGGTCCCGCCGCACAGCACGTACATCATCGCCAACCTCGCCCGCATGTGCGCCGAGGAGTGGCGCCAGCTCGCCGAGGACCTCGAGCAGCGCGGCGCCCAGCAGGCCTGATCCGGCCCGATGGCGCCGCGCTGGAAGTGCTCTGACGCGCTGCTGGCGATGCGTTGTCCGGGCTCCGCGGGCCGTGCGACGGTTGGCCGTCGGCAAACGAGAGGCAGCCATGAGCCACGAGCAGCGCTTCCTGCGCCCGAATGTCATCGTCGAGCCGCTGGTCGACCGGTTCTACGCCTGGCTGCACACCGTCGCGCCGGTGCAGGCCTCGATGAACCTCGCGTTCCGGCAGCTGCCGAACCTGGAGTCGTACCTGCAGTCGCCGCAGATGCACGTCGCCGCCAGCAACAACCCCGACCTCCGCGGCGGGTACTTCATCAACATCGCCGAGGAGCGCGCCGACGAGGTGCGCGACCTGGTCGCCGCGATCAAGCGCGACCGGGCGCCGATGCTGCGCTTCGCCGAGGCCGTCATGCGGGCCGACGCGCTCGTGCGGGAGGAGGCGGCCGGGTTCGACCTCACGCCGCTGTACCCGCGCCTGCCCGACGAGCTCAACGGCGTCGTCGAGATCGCCTACGACACCGGCAACCAGCCCACGGTGCGGTTCATGGAGCCGCTGGCGTACCGCAGCGGCGCCTACGCCGAGCAGCGCCAGTCCGTGCAGCTCTCCCTCGAGCCGGGCGTCGAGCGGCCGTTCGTGCTCAGCACCCCCCGCCTCCCGGGGCCGGACAAGCTCGACCTCGACCTGGCCCTGCGCCACGGCGGGCTGGACGAGCTCTTCGCGGCCCGCCTGCGCCCGACCACCGTGGCCCGGCTGCGCGAGGCGCTGGAGGTGCCCGACGAGCAGGTCGCGCAGCTCGAGCGGCTCCTCACCGACGCGCCGAGCCAGTCCGAGGACCGGCACATCGAGGCCGGGGGCCGGGTGCGGTACTACGGCCACGCCTGCGTGCTGCTGCAGTCGCCCGACGCGGCGGTCCTGACCGATCCGTTCATCAACTGCGACACGAACTCGACCGGCCGGTACCTGCTCAACGACCTGCCCGACCACATCGACCTGGCGCTGATCACCCACGGCCACCAGGACCACACGGTGCTGGAGACGCTGCTGCAGCTGCGCGGGCGCATCGGCGCCGTCGTCGTGCCGCGCACCTCGCGCGGCAACCTCTGCGACCCGTCGATCGGGCTGTACCTCAAGACGATCGGCTTCAACGTCATCGAGGCCGACGACTTCGACGAGGTCGAGCTGCCGGGCGGCAAGGTGACCGCCACCCCGTTCCTCGGCGAGCACTGCGACCTCGACATCCGCGGCAAGTCCACCTACTGGGTCGAGCTCGCCGGCAAGAAGTTCTTCATCGGCGCCGACTCCTCCGGCATCGACCCGGTGCTGTACCGCTACGTGCGCGCCGACCTCGGCCGCGCCGACATGGCGTTCCTGGGCATGGAGTGCGACGGCGCGCCGCTGACGTGGTTGTACCAGCCGCTGCTGACCCGGCCGGTGACGAAGAAGATGAGCGACTCGCGCAAGCTGTCGGGCTCCAACGCCGAGCAGGCCGCCGGCATCGTCACCGAGCTCGGCGCGGGCGAGGCCTACATCTACGCGATGGGCGAGGAGGAGTGGCTCGGGCACATCATGGCCACGAGCTACCGGCCCGACTCGTACCAGCTCCAGCAGGTCGAGGTCTTTCTGGGCTGGTGCGCGGACAACGGTGTGAAGGCCGAGCACCTGCTCGGTCAGCGTGAATGGCGTTGGTAGCACGGCGACAGGAGGACACGGTGCGGACCGTCAGCTTCGACTTCGACAACCCCGAGGCCCGCTTCAAGGTGCTCGTCAACGACGAGGAGCAGTACTCGCTGTGGCCGGGCGATCTGCCGGTGCCCAGCGGCTGGGCCGAGACGGGCGTGCACGCCGCCAAGGAGGAGTGCGACGAGTACCTGCGCAAGACCTGGACCGACATGCGGCCCAAGAGCCTGCGCCTCGCCCTCGACGGGCAGTAGCGGCGGGATGCCCCACGCCTTCACCAACGGCATCCGCCTCGCCTTCGAGCGGTACGGCCGGGGCGAGCGGGTGCTGTTCATCATGGGCTCCTCGGCCGGCGGCCGGGTGTGGACGATGCACCAGACCCCGGCCGTCGTCGCCGCCGGCTACCAGGCCGTCACCTTCGACAACCGCGGCATCCCGCCGTCGGACGTCCCGCCCGGCCGGTACTCGCTCGCCGACCTCATCGCCGACACCGAGGGCCTCATCGAGGCGATCGGAGGGCCGTGCCGTGTCGTCGGTACCTCGATGGGGGCCGTCGTCGCCCAGGAGCTCGCGCTGCGCCGGCCCGACCTGGTCCGCAGCGCGGTGCTCATGTCCACGAAGTCGCGCTCGGACCCGGCCCGCCTCGCCCACGCCCGCGCCTACCGGGAGCTGACCGAGAGCGGTGTCGTCCTGCCGCCGGCGTACCGCGCGAGCGTCGCCGCGTTCGAGATGCTCTCCCCGGCCACCCTCAACGACCCGCAGGCCTCCGCCGCCTGGCTGGACACCCTGCGCCACGCCGCCGCGACCGAACCGGCGGGCTACGGCGGCGGCCAGGACTGGGTCGACCTGACCGAGGACCGCCGGCCCGGGCTGCGGGGCATCACCGTGCCCTGCCGCGTCATCACGTTCGCCGACGACCTCGTCACGCCGCCGTACCTCGGCGCCGAGGTCGCCGAGGCCATCCCCGACTGCGACCTGGTCGAGATTCCCCGCGCCGGGCACTTCGGTTACCTCGAACGGCCCGACGAGGTCAACTCGGCGATCCTCGAGTTCCTGGCCAAACACGAAGAAACGGCCTGAAGTCCACTATGGAAAGGATGTCCCGGCCATGACCACCGTCGTGATCCGTCCGCGCAGCAAGCCGCGCATGTGGGGTTGGACCTTCCGATGACCCTTGCCATCGGCGCGAAGCCGACCGCCACGCTCCCCGGCCCCGACGACTTCCCGGCCGCCGGGCCCGCCACGGGCCCGGCGGCCGTCGTGCTCGGCCCCGCCGCGCCCGCCCCGGCCGTCCTGGCCGGCGTCGGCACCGCCGTCGCCGGCGCCCCCTACACGCAGCAGGACCTGCTGGACCTGTTCGCCATCACCGACCCCAAGGTCCGCTCCGTCTTCGCCAACAGCGCCATCGGGCGGCGGTACCTCACCGTCCCCGTCAGCCCCGACGGGCGCACCCACGACGAGCCGCAGGGCGCCCTGCTGCGCAAGCACAAGGCCGTCGCCGTCGACATGGGCGCCCGCGCCGTGCGCGCCGCGCTCGCCGACGCCGGCCTGAGCCTCGCCGACGTCGACTACCTGTGCTGCGTGACCTCCACCGGCTTCCTCACCCCGGGCCTGAGCGCCCTGCTCATCCGCGACCTCGGCCTCGACCCCGGTTGCCACCGCGTCGACGTGGTCGGCATGGGCTGCAACGCCGGGCTCAACGCCCTCAACGGCACCGCCAACTGGGCCAAGTCCAACCCCGGCCGGGTCGCGGTGATGGTCTGCGCCGAGGCCTGCTCCGCCGCCTACGTCATGGACTCCACCATGCGTACCGCCGTCGTCAACAGCCTCTTCGGCGACGGCGCGGCCGCCGTGGCCGTCGTCGCCCCGGCCGTCGGCGCGCCGGCCGACACCCCCGCCGGCCCGGTCGCCGTCGCCGCCGGCCCGCGCGTGCTGGGCTTCGCCAGCCGCATCATCACCGACGCCTTCGACGCCATGCGCTACGACTGGGACGACGACCAGCACCGGTTCAGCTTCTTCCTGGACCCCGACATCCCGTACGTCGTGGGCGCCAACGCCGGCATCGTCATCGACCGCCTGCTGGGCCGGGCCGGGCTGCGCCGCCGCGACATCGGGCACTGGCTGGTCCACTCCGGCGGCAAGAAGGTCATCGACGCCGTCCGCGTCAACCTGGCCCTCACCCGCCACGACGTGCGCCACACCATCGGCGTGCTGCGCGACTACGGCAACGTCTCCAGCGGCTCGTTCCTGTTCTCGTACCAGCGGCTGGTGCGCGAGGGCGTCGTCGCGCCGGGCGACCTGGGCGTGCTCATGACGATGGGCCCCGGCTCCACGATCGAGACGGCGCTGGTGCAATGGTGACCGCGGCGCACATCGACGGCGGCCGGCCGCTGTCCGCCGAGACCGTTGCCGCGCTCGCCGCCGGGTGCGACCGGGCGGAGGATGCGGCCGGGGGCGGCGTGCTGGTGGTACACGTGACCGGCGCCCCGCACGGCGACTGGCTCGGCGGGCTCACCGTCAAGCTGGTCAACCGGTGGGAGCAGGCGGTCCGCCGCCTCGAGCGCCTGCCGGCCGTCACCGTCGCGGCCGCCACCGGCGACTGCGGCGGCGCCGCGCTCGACGCGCTGCTCGCCACCGACCACCGCATCGCCGCGCCCGGCACCCGGCTCGTGCCGGCCGTGCAGGCCGGGCTCGTCTGGCCGGGGATGGCGCTGTTCCGCCTCGCCCGCCAGGCCCCCGGCGCCGCGGCGGTGCGCCAGGCGATCCTCTTCGGCACCCCGATCGCCGCCGCCGACGCCCTGGCGCTGCACCTCGTCCACGAGGTGGCCGACGACCCCGGCGCGGCCGTCGCGGCCGCCGTGGCCCGGGCGGCGACGGTACCGGGCGCGGAACTCGCGATCCGCCGGCAGCTGACCCTGGACGCCTCGGGGGCCGGCTTCGAGGACGCGCTCGGTTCGCACCTCGCGGCCGTCGACCGCACCCTTCGGCGCACCGCGGAGGCATCCTCGTGACGGGCCCCGCCCGGCGCGTCGTGGCCGACGCCGCCGGGCGGGCCGCCGAGATCCTCGGCGGCCTGCCGGAGCCGGCGCTGCGCACGCCGGAGGAGCGGTCGGCCGCCGCCGAGGCCCACGCCGCCGCACGGCGGGTGCGCGGTGTCTTCCTGGAGCGTCACGCGGCCGCCGTCTACGCCGAGCTGACCGGGGACCTGTCCCGGCCGCTCGGGCTCGCCGAACTGTGCGCGGCGGCGGCGGAGGCCTGTCCCGGCCTCGTGCCCGGGCCCGAGCAGCTCGCCGCCGACCGGGCCCGGCCGCAGGCGGCCAAGGAGGGCTGGGAGGTCGACCAGGGGCTGTTCGCGGCGGCGGTACTGCGCGGGCCGCGCGAGGGCCTGCACCTGCTGGAGGCCATGCGCCGTCCCACCCCGCGCGCGCTGGCCGCGCAGGACGCCTACCGCAGCGCCGGCGAGGCGGACCTCGGCTCGGTCCGGCTGGAGCGCCGCGAGGGCATCGCGCACCTCACCATGTGCCGCGAGGACTGCCTCAACGCCGAGGACGAGCGCCAGGTCGACGACATGGAAACGGCGGTCGATCTGGCGCTGCTCGACCCGGCCGTCGAGGCGCTCGTGGTGCGGGGCGGGAAGATGACGCACCCGCGGTACCGTGGCCGCCGGGTCTTCAGCGCCGGCATCAACCTCAAGGCGCTGCACGCCGGGCGGATCGGCCTGGTCGATTTCCTGCTGCGCCGGGAGATGGGGTACATCGCCAAGCTCAACCGCGGCCTCTCCGACGGCGGCGGATGGTGGGAGCGGCCCGGCGGCAAGCCGTGGCTCGCGGTCGTCGACGGATTCGCCATCGGCGGCGGCTGCCAGCTGCTGCTCGCCGCCGACCACGTCATCGCCGGCGCCGACGCCTATCTGAGCCTGCCGGCCGCCCAGGAGGGCATCGTGCCCGGCGCGGCGAACCTGCGCCTCACCCGCCACGGCGGCGCCCGCCTGGCCCGGCAGGTGATCCTGCTCGGCCGGCGCATCCGCGTGATCGAGCCCGACGCGCGGCTGTTCGTCGACGAGGTGCACGACCCGGAGGAGGAGCTCGACGCGGCCGTGCCCGGCTGTGCCGACCGGCTGCGGGGCGAGGCCGTCGCGGCCAACCGGCGGATGCTGGTGGAGGCCGAGGAGCCGCCGGACGCCTTCCGGGCGTACCTGGCCGAGTTCGCGCTGCAGCAGGCCCGGCGCATCTACAGCCCCGACGTGCTCGGCAAGGTCGGCCGCTTCGCCGCCGCCACATGAGCGGTACGGAGCGGAGCGGAGTGGCCGCTCGTCGGGGGCACAGGGTGGAGCTCGGGCCGGCGCCGGAGCTTGCGGAGGTGTCGGCATGAGCGGTACGGAGCGGAGCGGAGTGGCCGCTCGTCGGGGGCACAGGGTGGAGCTCGGGCCGGCGCCGGAGCTTGCGGAGGCGTCGGCATGAGCGGTCCGGGGGACGGCGAGCGCCCGCGGGTGCGGTACGTCAAGCGGGACCACGTCGCCTACGTGACCCTCGACCGGCCCGAGAAGCTCAACGCGATGGACCTGCGCACCCACGAGGAGCTCGGGTCCATCTGGGACGATGCCGAGGCCGACGACGACGTGCGCGTCGTCGTCCTCACCGGCGCCGGCGAACGGTCCTTCTGCGTCGGCCAGGACCTGCACGAGCGGGCCGAGCTCAACCGCAACGGCGCCGGGCCGACGACGTTCGGCAGCCGCGGGCAGCCCGGCTGGCCGCGGCTCACCGAGCGATTCGGCTTTTCCAAGCCGATCGTCGCCCGCGTCAACGGATGGGCCCTCGGCGGCGGCTTCGAGCTCGTCCTCGCCTGCGACATCGTCGTCGCCGCCGAGCATGCCGTCTTCGCGCTGCCGGAGGTGGGCCTGGGCCTCGTGCCCGGCGCCGGCGGCGCGTTCCGGCTGGCCCGGCAGCTCCCGCTCAAGCACGCGATGGGCTACCTGCTGACCGGGCGGCGGCTCACCGCCGCGACCGCCCTGCGGCTCGGGCTCGTCAACGAGGTGGTACCGGGGGATCGGCTCGACGAGTGCGTCGCCGAGTGGACCGCCGACCTCGTGCGCGCCGCGCCGCTGGCCGTGCGGGCCATCAAGGAGGCCACGCTGCGGTCCCTCGACATGCCGCTGGAGGAGGCGTTCGGCACCCGGTTCGAGTGGGAGCAGCGGCGCATGCACAGCGAGGATGCGCGCGAGGGCCCCCGCGCCTTCAACGAGCGGCGGGAGCCCCGGTGGCGCGGCCGGTGACGCCTACCAGCGCCACTCCCGCCGGTTGAACAGGTGCTCGGCGGTGATGCCCTGGTCGGTGCACCAGCCGAGGAACTCGTCGATCTGCTTGAGCTGGAAGGTGTCCTCGTTGTACGTCGTGGCCATGACGTGGCCCTGCCAGCTCTCCTCGCCCATGGCGTAGATGTAGGCCTCGTCGGCGTCGAGCTCACGCATGATGTCGGCCGCCTGCTTGGCGTTCGACCCTGAGAGGCGGCGCGAGTCGCTCATCTTCTTCGTCACCGGGCGGGTCAGCAGCCCCTGATACCCCCACGTCAGCGGCGCGCCGTCGCACTCCATGCCGAGGAACGCCATGTCCACCTTGCCGAACCGGCGGCGGATGTAGCGGTAGAGCACGGGGTCGATGCCGGAGGAGTCCGCGCCGATGAACGCCGACGCCCCGGCCAGCTGCACGATGAACGTGGACTTCGCGCGGACGTCGAGGTCGGCGTGCTCGCCCAGGAACGGCGTGGCCGCGATCCGGCCGCCCGCGAAGGGTACCTCGTCGAAGTCGTCGACCTCGATGACGTTGAAGCCGATCGCCTTGAGGTACAGGCCGATCGACGGGTCGCACAGGCTGCCGCGCGAGGACCGCGGCACGACGACGGTGCCGATGCGGCTGCGCAGGGCGAGGAGGGTCTCGAGGACGATGTGGTCCTGGTGGCCGTGGGTGATGAGGACGTAGTCGATGCGGTCGGGCAGGTCGTCGAGGGTGTAGCGGTCGCCGTGCCGGTTGTCGGTGCTGATGAACGGGTCCGTGACGATGGCGACGTCCGGCGTCTGCAGCACGAGGCAGGCGTGGCCGAAGTACCGGATCCGCCCGCCGTTTTCGATGTGCCGGTCGGGGGAGAGGCTGGGCGCGTCGGACAGCAGCGTGGCGAGCTGCGCGGCCTGCGCGTCGTCGAGTTCCAGGGCCTCCCGCAGCCGGCCGAGGGTCGTCGCGGTGGTGCGGGCGGCGAACAGCGCGTCGAGGCCGGGGTGGTCGAACTGCAGCGGCAGGTCGAGGACGCCGGGCATCGGCAGGCGCGGCGTGCTGAGGATGAAGGGCCGCTCCACCCCGTCGTCGAGCGACAGCTGCACCGACTGGCGGCCGCGGTCGTAGACGGGGCTGGTGTAGACGAGCGGCTCGATGTACCGCATCGACGGCTGGCTGCCGGTGTCGTAGGCCAGCTCGACGAGGCCGTTGAGCGGCGACGGGAGCCGCGGGTACAGCGGCGTCAGGTCGAAGCCCCGCGCATGCTGCTCGAGCATCGACTCGGCGTCGGCGATCGCGGCGGCGAAGGCGAGCATGTCGGCGCGGTCGCGTTTGATGCCGTCGAGCAGTTCGGCGACCTCGTTGCTGCGGGACTCCTCGATGTTCACGAAGTAGCCGCCGCGCAGCGCCGGGTTGTTGCTGGCGGCCAGGTGCACCTGCGGGTTCTGCAGGTACGACTCGAGCAGCGGCACGTGCACGTTCGCCAGGTTCATCGACGCCTGGACCGGCGCGACGATGTGCATCGCGGCGTAGAACCGGTCGACCAGCGGCTCGATGATGGCGTTGGATCGCAGGAACACCGGCTCGTCTGGCAAGCCCATGCCGAACTCCCTCCAGTACGGTCACCCGCAGCCATGATGCCGCCGCCCGGCGGATGTACGGCCCCCCGCCCATCGCCGCTCCATCGCCGCTCCACCGGCGCCGGGTCCGTTTTCCGGACGCACCCTCGGTACGCTGAGCTGACGTCTACCGCGGCCGGAGGCAACCCAATGCTGTCGCGACTCGGCCTGCGCTTCCGCATGGCCACCTCCTACGTGCTGGTCTCGGCGGCGGCAGTACTGCTCGTCGAGGCGGCCGCGCTGGCCTTCGTCGTGCCCCGGCTGCAGGCCGCCGACCTCGCCGCGGCCCAGGCGCGCAAGCGGGCCGCCGTCGCCGAACAGAGCCTCGGCCGGCTCCGGACCCAGGCGATCGCGCGCAACCTGGCCGCCGCGGCCGGCAGCGCGGCGAGCGTCGCCGGCGGCGGTGACGGCGACGCCGTGCTCGCCCGGGTCGCCGCGCCCAGCTTCGCCGCCGTCGCCACCACCCAGGGCGACGAGGGCGTCGTCCAGGTCGTCGCCGGTGCCGACGGCCGTGTCGCCGCCGCCGCACCGAAGTCCGGCTTCCCGGACGCGACGGTGCCGGAGGAGGCCCGCGGCGGCGAGGCGCACGACGGCCAGGTGCGCCAGGCGGGCGGCATCAGCTACTGGGCCAGCGCCCCGATCCGGGTCACGGGCGCCGACGGCACGGCCCCGCGCGTCATCGGTACCGCCTATGTCGTGATGACCCCGACCGGCGCCGGCGGCGAGGGGCAGCAGTCCGACAAGCAGCTCGCCGGGCAGCCGGACCGCGGGGCCGGCGATCCCGCGGGCGGCACGACCGTGCAGTCGTTCGCGCTGCCCGGGATCATTGCGCTCGTGCTGCTGCTGCCGGTCGGGGCGCTCTTCGGGCTGCTGAGCACCGGCCCGCTGATCCGGCGCATCCGGCGGCTCGCCGAGGGTACGTCGGCGATGGCCGACGGGGACCTGCAGGTCCGCATCCCCGTGTCCGGCGGCGACGAGGTCGGCCGCCTGGAGCACGCGTTCAACTCCATGGCCGAGCGCCTCGACGCCGCCGTCGTCGAGCAGAAGGCCGCGGCCGGCGCCGAGGCCCGCCGCGCCGAACGCACCCGCATCGCCCGGGAGCTGCACGACTCGATCTCGCAGGAGCTGTTCTCGGCCAGCATGGTCGCGGCCGGGCTGGCCAAGGCGCTGCCGGCCGAGTCGGCGCTGCGCGGGCAGGCCGTGTCGATGGAGCAATCGCTGGCCCGCACCATGTGGGAGATGCGCGCGCTGCTGCTCGAGCTGCGGCCGATCGCGCTCGAGGACGCCGGGCTCGTCGCCGCGCTGGAGCAGCTGGGCCGGACGTACGAGGCGCGCCTCGGCGTGCCCATCGACGTCCGGCTCGACCCGGTCGCCCTCGACGCCGCGGTCGAGCACGCCGTGCTCCGCGTGGCCCAGGAGAGCATCGGCAACGCGATCCGCCACGGCGACCCGACGGCGATCGAGCTGCGGCTGGCCGAGGCCGGTGCAAGCGTCGAGCTGACCGTGCGCGACGACGGGCGCGGCTTCGATCCGGCGGCCGGGGGGCGGCACGGGATGGGGCTCGACGTGATGCGCGAGCGGGTCGAGGAGCTCGGCGGCACGGTGGTGGTCGACAGCACGCCCGGCGGGGGCGGCACGACGGTGCGGGTGTCGCTGCCGGTTCGCGTGGGCTCGCCAGTGGCCTGAGTCCTGGTCTGAGCTTCTCGGTGCGGTCGCGGCGCAGTGGGGCCGCGCTGCACCCCCGATCGCTCGCCTTTGAGACCCGCGTGCCGGCGGTGTGAGAATCGGGCCCTCATGCCGGAAGCGGCCGGCCCACGCTGCTCGATGGGGGAATGATCGGCATGCATCCAGACGAGCCGCGGCGTCCACGCGGAGTCCGCGCGACCTTCCGCCTCCTCGGCGGCGCGATCCGCCTCGTGTGGTCGGCCGGCAAGCGCGACTTCATCCTCGTGGTCGCGCTGCAGCTGATCCAGTCCCTCGGCGTGCTGGTACTGATTCTGCAGTTCCAGCAGCTGCTGGCGAGCCTCATCAAGTCCGACTCCGGCGGCGAGACCGGCGGCGGCGTCGCGGTCGGCCTGGTGCTGTTCATCGCGGCGAACGCCGTGATGGGCGTGGCCGGCTCCATCATCAACAACCGGCGCCAGATCATCGGCGAGCGGGTGACGCTGCACATCAGCAGCCAGATCCTGAAGGTCACGTGCCTGGCCGAGCTCGACGACTTCGACGACTCGGCGTTCCACGACCGGCTCCAGCGCGCGGCCGGCCAGGCCGTGGGCCGGCCGATGATGATGGTCCAGAGCATGATCACGATCGGGCAGAACCTGTTCACGATCGGGTCCATCTGGGTCGCGCTGCTGGTGATGCAGCCCTGGATCGGGATGGTCATGCTGCTCGTCGCCATCCCGGTGTGGATCGGCGGCACCCGGGTCGGCGACCACTACTTCACGTTCGTCATCCGCATCGCGCACCTCGACCGCAGCCGGATGTACCTCTTCCAGCTGCTCACCCTGCGCGACCCGGCCAAGGAGATCCGCGCCTTCAACCTCGCCGACCACCTCGCCGACCGCTGGCGCACGTCGATGATCGAGCGGATCGGCATGCTCGCCCAGACGCTGCGCAAGCAGCTGCGGGCCTCGCTGATCTCCACCTTCGGCAGCAACCTGGTGCTGGCGCTGGCCGCGGGCGCGCTGGTCGTGCTCAACGCCCGCGGCGTGCTCTCGCTGTCGCAGACCGCCGCGGTGGCCGCCGCCATGCTGCTCTTCGGCCAGCGCCTGCTGGACTCGGTGAACGAGACGAACCGCTTCTTCGAGTCCGCGCCGCTGGTCAGCGACCTCAACGACTTCCTGGCGCTGGAGCCCGACCTGGTCCGGCACCGTTCCGGGCGGCCCTTCGAGGGCCCGTTCCGCCGCATCGAGCTCGACGACGTCTCCTTCCGCTACCGCGACGCCAACCGCGATGCCCTGTCGCACATCGGGCTGGAGCTCAACGCCGGCGAGGTGGTCGCGCTGGTCGGCGAGAACGGCTCGGGCAAGACGACCCTGGCCAAGCTCATCGCCGGGCTCTACACGCCGCAGTCGGGCGCGGTACGCATCGACGGCACCGACCTGGCCGACCTCGACCTGAACACCTGGCGCGCCTCGGTCGCCGTGCTGTTCCAGGACTTCATCCGCTACGCCCTCACCGTCACGGACAACATCCACCTCGGCGCGACCGGCCGCGAGCTGAACATGGACGAGGTGCGCGCGGCGGCCGCGGCGGCGGGGGCGGCCGGGTTCCTCGACGGGCTGCCGAAGGGGTACGAGACGATCCTCGGACCCCAGTTCGGCAAGGGCATCGACCTCTCGCTGGGACAGTGGCAGCGCATCGCCCTGGCGCGGGCGTTCTTCCGCGACAGCCCGCTGGTGATCCTGGACGAGCCCAGCGCGTCGCTGGACGCCCGGGCGGAGCGTGCCCTGTTCGACAGCGTCCGCGAGTTGTACCGCAACAAGACCGTCGTGCTCATCTCGCACCGCTTCTCCACCGTGCGCACGGCCGACCGCATCATCGTGCTGGACGGCGGCCGGATCGTGGAGCAGGGCAGCCACAACGAGCTGATGGCGCGCGACGGCCTCTATGCCGAGCTCTTCTCGATCCAGGCCAGCGCGTTCCTCGAGGACGACCTGGGGCGCGCGGACGAGACCGGCGCCGACGAGGCCGCCCTGGAGCTGCAGGCGACCCCGCGACCCGAGTAGACATAGCCGAGAGTGCGCCGGCCCGGGATCGGGGGCCGGCGCACAGTCGTGTCCGTGTGCGCACAGTCGGCCGTGCCCGCACAGTCGGCCGTGCCCGCACAGTCGGCCGTGCCGTGCCCGCACAGTGCGCCGTGCTCGCACGGTCAGCCGTGCCGTGCCCGCACAGTCGGCACAGTCGGCCCAGTCGCCGTGCTCGGCACGGCCCTTGCGTTGGCGCCCGGATGGGGCAGCCCTGACGCCCGGCTGGCGATCTCTGGCCCGGTCCCCGCACGCCGTGCGAGCGTTTCCGTCAACCGAAACCAACGGGAGGACGCCGTGCGGACCGTCAGCTTCGACTTCGACAACCCCGAGGCCCGCTTCAAGGTGCTCGTCAACGACGAGGAGCAGTACTCGCTGTGGCCGGGCGACCTCCCGGTGCCCGGCGGGTGGGCCGAGACCGGTGTGCACGCCTCCAAGGAGGAGTGCGACGAGTACCTGCGCAAGACCTGGACCGACATGCGGCCCAAGAGCCTGCGCCTCGCCCTCGACGGGCAGTAACGCCCGCCCGTCATGCCCTACCTCTCCAGCAACGGCATCCGGCTCGCCTTCGAACGGCACGGCCAGGGCGAGCGGGTGCTGTTCATCATGGGCTCCTCGGCCGGCGGCCGGGCCTGGACGCTGTACCAGACCCCGGCCGTCGTCGCCGCCGGCTACCAGGCCGTCACCTTCGACCACCGCGGCATCCCGCCGTCCGATGCGCCGCCCGGCCGGTACACCCTCGAGGAGATGGTCGCCGACACCGCGGGCCTCATCGAGGCCCTCCGCGCCGGGCCGTGCCGCATCGTCGCCTCATCCCTGGGATCCCTGATCGCCCAGGAGCTGATGATCCGCCGGCCCGAGCTGGTGCGCTGTGCCGTGCTGCTGTCCACCAAGGGCCGTGCCGACCCGGCGCGCGTCGCCCAGGCCGAGGCGGCCCGGGCCCTGGCCGAGTCGGGCGTGCGGCTGCCCCCGGGGTACCAGGCCGCCGTCACCGCCTTCCAGATGCTCTCCCCGGCGACCCTCGACGACCCGCAGGCCTCCGCCACCTGGCTGGACACGCTGCGCCAGGCCGCCGCCGGACCCGTACCGTCGCCCGGCCACGCCTGGGTCGACATCACCGCCGACCGCCGCGAGGCCCTGCGGAGCATCACCGCGCCCTGCCGCGTCATCTCCTTCGCCGACGACCTCGTCACGCCGCCGTACCTGTGCGCCGAGGTCGCCGCGCTCATCCCGGGCTGCGACCTGGTCGAGATACCGCGGGCCGGGCACTACGGCTACCTGGAGCGCCCCGCCGAGGTCAACACGGCCATCGTCGAATTCCTGGCCAAGAATGAGGTACCCGCATGAGGTTGTCGCCCGCCCCGCTCGAGGACTGGCTCCGCGACTACTACTTCACGGCGCAGATCGACATCAGCTCGAGCGGCGTCGAGCCGTACACGATGGCGCAGCTGCGCGAGCTCACCGGCATCCGCCCGGTCGACATCGACCGGCTGGTGTTCGACGACGGGTACTCCCTGGGCCGCCCCGAGCTGCGCCGGGTCATCGCCCGGGCCTGGGGCGACGGCGACCCGGACAAGGTGATGACCACCAACGGCTCCAGCGAGGCGATCTCGCTGGTGCTCTCCGCGCTGCTGAGCGCGGGCGACGAGGTCGTGGTCGTGCAGCCCGGGTACCACCTGCTCGTCGAGTACGCCGCCGGGCTGGGCTGCCGGCTGCGCCCCTGGCGCCTCGACCCGGCCAACGGCTGGCGGCCGTCGCTCGACGAGCTCGACGAGCTCGTCACCGACCGGACCCGCGCGATCGTCGTCAACTTCCCGCAGAACCCGACCGGCGCCACCATCACCCGCGACGAGCTCGACCGCCTGGTCGCCATCGCCGACGGGGCCGGCGCCTACGTGCTGTGGGACGCCGCGTTCGCGTCCCTGGTGTACGACGCCGAGCCCCTCCCGCCGATCTCCACCCTCTACGGGCGCGGTATCGACTTCGGTACCTTCTCCAAGGCGTTCGGCCTGCCCGGGCTGCGCTTCGGCTGGTGCATCGCGCCGCCGGACCTGCTCGCCGACTGCGTGCGGATCCGCGACTACACCACCCTGCACGTCGCGCCGCTCATCGAGCTGCTGGCGCTCGGCGTGCTCGAGCACGCCGACGCGTTCCTCGCCCCGCGCCTGGCCCAGGCCCGCGGCAACCGCGACCTCGTCGCCGGCTGGGCCGCGGCCGAGTCCGCCCGCGTCGAGCTGCAGCTGCTCGGCGGCGGCGCGGCCACGTTCCCGAAACTGCTCGGCATGCCGAGCACCGACGCATTCTGCGACGACCTGTTCAACCGCCTCGGCGTGCTGGTCATCCCCGGCTCCTGCTTCGGCGTGCCGGAGCACGTGCGGCTCGGCTACGGCGGGCCGACGTCGAGCCTGGTCGAGGGGCTCGAACGATTCTCGACGGCGCTGTCGGAATGGTTCGACTGAGGCCGGAACGCAATTCTTCGGGTTGCGCCGAGGGCATTCTCCGGCCTTGGCTGGAGTGCCGATGGTGTACCTGTGGCGAGGGGTTGGCGAGCCTTGCCGGTGCCTCGCCGGACCTGTGAACATGGATGTTGACCGGTCGTTTGTTCACCACCGAGAGAATGGATCGGCTCTTACTCTGACTGACGATGTCGTGCCGTGAACGGCCGCCGTCGCCCGGTTGGGAGTGCGAATTAGCGTTCGCCAGGCAGCGCAGAGCACGAAGTAAGGGTACATGTGCGGATGTCGATGTCGAGGCGTCGGGCTAAATGCTGCCCGCGCCCTTCTGAAACCGGGCCGGCGAGAATATCTCGACGGCGTTTTCCCAGCAATTGCTCCGCCCCCCGTCGAGTGAGGAATGGCATCACCATGGACAGACTGGAGATCGACTCCACCGAGCTCAAGGAAACCAACGAGCTGCTCGACCAGTACGAGACCGAACTGCGCCAACTCGACGCCGAGGAGTCGCTGCACCGGGCCACGGTCCTGGCCCACCAGCTCCCGGACCGGGTCCGCGACCACCTCAACGCCTTCCGCCTCGAGCGCATGTCCGGCGTGCTGAGCATCGGCGGGTACAGCGTCGACGAGGACCGCCTCGGGCCCACCCCGGCGCACTGGCGGGACCGGACCGGGCACTCGTCGGCCCACCGCGAGGAACTGCTGCTCGTCATGTACTGCTCGCTGATCGGCCACCCCTTCTCGTGGGCCACCCAGCAGGACGGCCGGCTGATCCACGACGTCATCCCGATCAAGGGCCACGAGAACGAGCAGCTCGGCTCCAGCAGCGAGTCGCTGCTCACCTGGCACACCGAGGACGCGTTCCACCCGCTGCGCGGCGACTTCCTGACGTTCGCGTGCCTGCGCAACCCGTACGCCGCCGCCACGACCGTCGGCTACATCGACGACCTGGACCTGTCGGACTCGGTCCGGGAGGTGCTGCGGCAGGAGCGCTTCGGCATCCGGCCCGACGAGTCGCACCTGGCCAAGAACAACACCGACCAGAACCTCGACGCGTTCGGCGGCATCGACGACATGCAGGCCGACCCCGAGCGCGTGGCGGTGCTGTTCGGCGACCCGAACCAGCCGTACATCCGGGCCGACCCGTACTTCATGGTCGTGCCCGACGGGGACCCCGAGGCCCAGTGGGCGCTCGACGCATTCGTCAAGGCGATGGACGGCGCCATGTTCGACATGGTGCTCAGCGGCGGCGACTTCTGCTTCATCGACAACTTCCGTGTGGTACACGGTCGCAAGCCGTTCAAGGCCCGTCACGACGGCACGGACCGCTGGCTCAAGCGGATCAACGTGACCACCGATCTGCGCAAGTCCCGCGGCGCGCGCCCGTCCCGGGCCGACCGCGCCATCCACTGACCGATGCCCGCCGGCCCGCCGGGGACGCCGCGCCTGGAGCGCGCCCCGGCGGGCCGCGGCATTTCGCACCGCCGAGCGGAAGGACGCCGAAAACCATGCAGAGGTACCGCGAGGTGGCACCGTGGTGACGGCGCTGCACCCGACCCGGGGCACCGTACTGACCGTCGTCGTCGACGGCGCCCGGCCGCTGACTCCCGACGCCGTCGCGGTCGTCACGACCGTCTGCGGGCGGGCCGAGGACCTCGGGGGCGCCGCCGTGATCGTCCTGCACGTCACCGGCGTGCCCGGCCCCGGCTGGACCGCCGGGCTCACCACCGAGCTCGTCGGCCGCTGGGAGCAGGCCCTGCGCCGGCTGGAACGCGTGCCGGCGGCCGTCATCGCGCTCGCCACCGGCGACTGCGGCGGCCCGGCGCTGGACGCGCTGCTCGCCGCCGACCATCGCATCGCGGCCGGCCCGGTCCGGCTCGTCCTCGCGGCCGACGGCGGCCTGGCCTGGCCCGGCATGGCCCTGCACCGGCTGGCCCGGCACGCGCCGGGCGCGGCCGCGGTCCGCCGGGCGGCTCTGTTCGGCGGCGCCCTGGAGTCCGCGGATGCCGTGGCGCTGGACCTGGTGCACGAGATGTCCGACGACCCGCGGGCCGCCCTGGCCGCGGCGATCGGCCGGGCGTCGGCGGTGTCGGGCACGGAGCTGGCGGTCCGCCGGCAGCTGGCCCTGGACGCACCGACGGTCGGCTACGACGAGGCGCTCGGTACCCACCTCGCCGCCTGCGACCGCGCCCTGCGCGTGACCGCATCGACCTGATCGGCACGCGGTGATCCTGTTGCCACGGGGTGCAACAATCAGGGATCGCCTATCGAAGGAGTCCGGCGTGACCGGGGTTGAGCTGATCCTCGCGGCGCTCGCCGCCGGCGCCGGGGCGGCGGCCAAGACAGCGGCCGCGGACACCTTCGCCGGTCTGCGTGACCGGCTGGCCGGTCGTGTCCAGGCCGAGCCCGCACTGTGGCCGGCCCGGCTCGGCGCCGACCTCACCGAGTCCGGCGCCGACCGGGACGCGGAGATCCTCGCCGCGGCGCATCGGCTGCTCGGGTTGGTCGACCCGGTCGGGTCCGCGGCCGGGAAGTACGTGGTGGACGTGTCCGACGCACACGGCGTACAGGTCGGTGACGGCACCGTGCAGGTGCAGAACAACTACGGGACGGCCGCGCACACGATCACCGGCTCGGTCTCGGTCTCCTACGGGCAGGCACCGGTCCCCCCAGCCCGGCCGGGGGCGTGACAGGGTCACCCGCTCCCGGCACCGGCACCACCGACCTCCTCCCGGCCGTTCCGGCCGGCGTCAACTACGGCGTGGCCGCCGGCGTCATCCATGGGGACGTGTCGATCGCCGGGCGGGCGCCGGTGCGGTGGCCGTGCCGGGTCGGGGTGTTGCCGGGATTGGTGGACGGCCGGCTGGACCGGCCCGCCGACCACGACCTGGCCGCCGCGTCGGCGGCGGCCGGAACGGCGGTCGTCGGTCAGGTGCTGTCCGGGCTGGGCGGGGTCGGAAAGACCCAGCTCGCCGCCGGCCTTGCGCATCGGCTGTGGACCGAGCGGGGCGTGGACCTGCTGGTATGGGTGAACGCCACCTCCCGCACCACCATCCAGACCACCTACACCCAGGCCATCGCGGCGGTCACCGGCATCGACGACGTCGACGCGCAGGAGGGGCCGGACCGGTTCCTCGCCTGGCTGGCCGAGACCCCTGACCGGCGGTGGCTGATCGTGCTGGACGATCTCACCGATCCGAACGACCTGACCGGTCTGTGGCCGCCGGCCAGCCCGGTCGGCCGGACCGTGGTGACGACCCGGCGCCGGGACGCGGCACTGCTGGCCGGGCGGCGGCTGATCGACGTGGACGTGTTCACGCCCGACCAGGCCCTCCGCTACCTGCAGGACAAGCTCGACCACCCCGGCGACCGGCCCGACCGGCTGGTCGACGCCGGCCCGCTCGCCACCGATCTGGGGTATCTGCCCCTCGCGCTGGCACAGGCCGCGGCCTTCATGGACGACCAGGACATGACCTGTGCCGGGTACCGCCGGCGCCTCGCCGACCATCACCGGCAGCTCGCCGAACTGGCCCCGGCCGCACTGCCGGACGAGCATCACGACCCGGTCGCGGGGACGTGGCGGCTGTCGGTCGACCTCGCCGACCGGCTCCGACCCGAACGGCTGGCCCGGCCGGTCCTGGAACTCGCCGCGCTGCTGGACCCCGACAGCACGCCCGTCGACCTGTTCGGCACGGCAACCGTGACCGCGTACTGCACCGGCCGGCTCGGCCGGGCCGTGGACGCGGACGACACCGGCGACGCCATCCGGCTGCTGCACCGGCTCAGCCTCGTCAACGTCGATCGGACCGGCGGCGTCGTGCGGGTGCACGGCCTCGTCCAGCGCGCCGTCCGCGAAGCCGTCGCCGGCGAGCACCGGCGGGCTCTCGCCGTCACCGCCGCGGACGCGCTGCTGGAACTGTGGCCCGCGGTGGAACGCGACGCCGCCCACGCCCAACCGCTTCGCGCCGGCACCGTCGCCCTGCACCGGAATGCCGGCGCCGCCTTGTGGACCACCGCCGACGGCGGCCACCCGGCGCTGACCCGGGCCGGGGAGAGCCTCTTGCAGACCGGGCTGGTCAACGCCGCCCGCGACTACTTCCAGGAGCTGCACGGCACTGCCGCTACGCAGCTCGGCCCCGACCACCTCGACACCCTGAACGCCCGGCACAACCTCGCCTACCTGTCGGGGGAGCTCGGCGATGCGGCCGGCGCCGCCGGGGCGTTCGAGCGGTTGATCGACGACCGGCTGCGGGTGCTGGGCCCGGACCACCCCGAGACCCTGACCACCCGCCATGAAAGCGCCTACTGGCGGGGACGGGCCGGGGATCCGGCCGGCGCCGCGTCCGCGCTCGAGCGGCTGCTCGACGACCGCCTGCGGGTGCTGGGCCCGGACCACCCCGACACCCTGACCACACGGCACAACCTCGCCGCCTGGCGAGGGGAGGCCGGCGATCCGGCCGGCGCCGCGTCCGCGTTCGAACAGCTGCTCGACAACGAGCTGCGGGTGCTGGGCCCGGACCACCTGAAGACCCTTTCGACCCGCCACGAGATGGCCTACTGGCGGGGACGGGCCGGCGATCCGGCCGGTGCGGTGTCCGCGTTCGAACAGCTGCTCGAGGACCGGCTGCGGGTGCTGGGCCCGGACAACCCGCAGACCCTGATCACACGGCACAACCTCGTCTCCTGGCGAGGGGAGGCCGGGGATCCGGCCGGCGCTGCGTCGGCCTCGCAGGACCTGCTCGACGACTATCTGCGGGTGCTGGGCCCCGACTACCCGGAGACGTTGAACGTCCGGCGTAGCATCACCCGGTGGCAGGGGGAGGCCGGGGATCCGGCCGGCGCGGCCGGTGCGGCCGCCGCGCTGCTGGACGACTATCTGCGGGTGCTGGGCCCCGACCACCCGCATACGCTGACCATCCGTAACGACATCGCCCGGTGGCGGGGGGAGGTCGGGGACCCGGCCGCCGCGGCCGCCGCGTTCGACACGCTGCTGGACGACTATCTGCGGGTGCTGGGCCCCGACCACCCCCACACCCTGACCACCCGCGACAACCTCGCCTTCTGGCGGGAACGGGCCGCCTCGGCGGGGTCCCGGTCACAGCGCGATCCGTGAGGAGCCGCCGACGAGGAACACCCCGGCAACCGCGCCGCGGCCGACACCCGCGGTGCGTGGGCGCGTGACCGCCTGATCCGGCCGCGTTACTGCGCGGCCGGGCCGCGAGCGGATTCCGGGACCGCCGGCTCGTCCCCGACCAGCGCCGGCTCGTCCGGGTGCGCCGGCTCGGGTACCGCCGCCGCACCGGCCGCCGGCCCGGCCGTCTCCGCCGGCGCCACGCCCAGCCGCGGCAGCAGCGGGCCGACCAGCGCCGTGGTGAACACGGCCATGATGACCATCATGGTGAACATCGAGGTGTCCAGCACGCCGAGACTGACGCCGGCGTTGAGGATGATGAGCTCGGTCAGGCCGCGCGTGTTCATGAGCAGCCCCAGCGTCGCCACCTGCCGCCACGGCATCCGCATCGCCAGCGCCGGCGCGCTCGCCCCGATGAGCTTGCCCGCGCACGCCACCGCCAGGATCGCCGCCAACTCGAGGTAGTTGCGCCGGGTCAGGCCGCCGATGTCGACGCCGAGGCCGGTGATGATGAAGAAGACCGGCATCAGCAGCCGGCCGACCGTGCCCAGCGGGCGGCGCAGGTGCAGCTGCAGCGCGTCGGCCGGCTGCCGCGGGGTCACCAGGCCGAACAGGAAGGCGCCGAAGATGGGGTGGATGCCGATCCAGGTGGTGGCGTACGCGCTCAGGAACACGCCGCCGGCCACGATCACCATGAGGTGCGGCAGCGCGTTGGCCCGCACCAGGCGCCGGAAGAGCGTCGCGAGCAGCGGGCGCACCGCGAGAAGCATCACGGCGACGTACGCCAGCGAGAGCGCCAGGGTCTGCACGAAGGTGCCGCTGCCCGAGGCGGTCGCGATCGCCGACACGAGCGCCAGCACGCACCAGGCGAGCAGGTCGTCGACGGCGGCACTGGCCAGCGCGAGCGCGCCGACGCGGGTGTGCATGAGCCGGCTGTCGGTCAGGATGCGGGCCAGCACCGGGAAAGCGGTGATGGCCATGGCGGCGCCGAGGAAGAGCGCGAACGCGGTACCGGAGACGTGCTTGCCGTGGACCGTGGAGTGCCCGGAGTACAGCAGCACCGCCAGCCCCGCCCCGAGCCCGAACGCGAGCACGACCGAGGACAGCGACACCGCCGCCGCGGCCGTGCGGCGCTTGCGCAGCAGCCCGAGGTCGAACTCCCAGCCGATCATGAACATGAACAGCAGCAGGCCGATCTGCGCGATCGCGGACAGCAGCGGCCGCGCCTCGGCCGGGAACAGCCGCCCGGTGATGTCACCCGGCAGCAGCCCGAGCGCGCTCGGCCCGAGCAGGATCCCGCCGATGATCTCGCCGACCACGGCGGGCTGGTGGAACCGCTGGGCCAGGCGGCCCAGCAGGGCACCCGCGATGAGGATGAACGCGACGCCGGCGACGGCGGTCGCGGTGACGAGTTCCGCGTGTGATGCCGGGCTGTGCATCGGCCGCCTCCCGTGCCGTAGGTGTACGCGCCCGAGCCTGGCATCGCCCGCGACGGCCGGACAACGCACGACCATCGCCCCGACAACCGAACGCCACCGGCGCCCCAGCGCCGGCGTCTCCCTCGAAGTGGGTGGGCCCCGCGCTACCTTCGGGGGTGGCGGCCCCGGCGCCCGCACGGTCGGATGCCGTATGCGCATGTCCCCCCTCTTCGCCGGCCTGGCCGCCGCCGCGCTGCTCGGCGGGTGCGGCGACGGCGGCCCCGGCCCGGCGCCCGGCCCGCTCACCGGCTCCCCGCCGCGCCCCCGCCCGTCGGCGTCCGCCGACCTGCCCGCGGACGTCGACCCGGCCTCCGTGTTCGTGCAGGTCTCCGAGTGCTTCCGCGCCCACGGCCACCCCGACTTCCCCGACCCGGTGCAGGGGCCGGACGGCGGCTGGGGCTTCCCCGTCACCGCGGGCCGCGTCCCGGTGCCGGGCGAGTGCGCCGACCTCGCCCGCCGCGCCGAGGAGCTCAACCCGGGCGCGAGAAAATCCGCCGCCGTCGACCTCGAGCAGCGGCGCGCCTTCGCAAGGTGCATGCGCGACAACGGCGTCGCCGACTGGCCCGACCCGAACGCGGACGGCACGTTCGCCCTGCCGCCCCGCCTCGCCGATCCGGCCGCGGAACAGCAGTGGAGCCCGGCGGCTACGGGCCCGTGCCGGACCCTGCAGCCCGCGGGCGGCCCCGACATCGTCCTGGCGACGGCGCGATGAGCGCGGAGGTTCCGAACAACGCGGCGGTCGCGATGACCGCGGAGGTTCCGAACAACGCGGCGGTCGCGATGACCGCGGAGGTTCCGAAGGACGCCGCGGTCGCGATGACCGTAGGGGTCCCCAAAATGGGCCGCCCGGCCTGCCACTATTTGGGGAAGCGCCGCACCCCCGCGCCGCGCGAAGCTGTCAGTATGAGCCAGTCTCGGCATCGCCGGCCCGCCGACGGACGGGGGCGGATCGGGTGAAACGCAAACGTACAGCCGTGGTGACCGGGGTCGCGCTGGCCGGGGTCGCGGGCGCGGGCGCCGTCGTCGCGCTGCTGCAGCACCGCCCGTCCGGCGGCGCCCAGCCGACCGCGGCCGAGGCCCCCGCCGCCACCGCACCCATCGTCACCACCGACGTCCTGCGCCGCCAGACGGTCGGCGGGACCCTCGGCCGCTCCGGCTCGTACACCGTCGTCGCGCCCGCGCCGGGCACGCTGACGTGGCTGCCGGCCACGGGCACCGTCGTCGGCCGCGGCAAGCCGGCCTACGAGGTCGACGGCACACCCGTCATCCTGCTCTTCGGTGAGCGGCCGCCGTGGCGGGCGATGCAGTCCGGGATGGCCGACGGGCCCGACGTGCAGCAGCTCGAGGACAACCTGCGGGCCCTCGGGTACGGCGCCGGCGTCACCGTCGACCAGCACTACACCTCGGCCACCTATTGGGCGGTACGCCGCTGGCAGAAGGACTCGGGCCTGCCGGTCACCGGCACCGTCCCGCTCGGCCAGGTCGTGTTCCTCACCGGCACCGTGCGGGTGTCGGGCGCCGACGCGAAGACCGGCTCGCCCGTCGAGCCCGGCGCGAGCGTCGAGCACGGCACCGGCGAGCAGCGCGCGGTGACGGTACAGCTGACGCCCAATCTGCTGGCCGGCGTGCACGTCGGCGACGGCGTCGTCGTGCGGCTGCCGGACGGGACCAGCAAACCCGGCACGGTCACCGCCATCGGCGCCGTGTCGCAGCCGGCCGGCACCGGCGGCACCGGGTCGAACGCGGGCTCGGGCAGCCAGGCCGCGGCCACCGTCGTCATCACGATGACCGGCGAGATCGGCGGCGTCCTCGACGAGGTGCCGGTCCAGGTGTGGGTGACGATCCAGGCGCACCGGCGGGTGCTGGCGGTGCCGATCCCGGCGCTGCGGGCGCTGCCCGAGGTGCAGTACGAGCTCCTCGTCGCCGACGGCGCCCAGACCCGCCACGTGCCGGTGAAGGTCGGACTGTTCGACGAGGTCAACGGCGTGGTCGAGGTCAGCGGGGACGGGCTCGCGGCCGGCCAGCGGGTGGCGGTACCACCGGGAACGGCTTAACCCACGACAAGGAACGGCCCGCCGGATCGAGGATCCGGCGGGCCGTCGTGTTTCATGCCGTGCGCAGCGCGTCCGTCGGCGGGAGGTGCGCGGCCCGCAGCGCCGGGTACAGGCCCGCGACCGCGCCCGCCGCCACCGACACCAGCAGGCCGCCCCACAGCGCCTCCGGCGGGATCAGCGTCGCCCAGCCGCGGCTGATCGACATGCCGAGCGTGACGCCCGCGCCGATGACGATCCCCGCGACACCGCCGGCCGCGGCCAGGATCAGCGACTCGGTCAGGAACTGCGCCGCCACGTGCCCGCGGGTCGCGCCCAGCGCCCGGCGCAGCCCGATCTCGGTACGCCGCTCCAGCACCGCGATCACCATGACGTTCGCGATCCCGATCGCCCCGACCAGCAACGCGATCGCGCCGAGGCCGAGGATCAGCCCGGACCCGGACTCCTTGACCTTCAGCTGGGCGGTCAGCGCGTCCGACGGCCGGCTCACCGAGACCCGCGACGGGTCCTGCGGGTTGGCCGCCGGGGCGAGCACCCCCGCCACGTCGGTGACGTTGTCCGTGTCCGCGCGCACGTACAGCCGGCTCGGATGCCCGTTGTAGCCCAGCAGATGCTCGGCCGAGCGGAACGACACCAGCGCCGCCTGGTCGATCTCGGGCGCGAGGGTGAGCGGCTTGAGGATGCCGACCACGGTGTACCAGTGGCCGCCGAGCCAGACCCGGTCGTTGCCGCTGACGTCGTCGATGCCGAGCGTCGTGGCCGCCGAGTAGCCCAGGACCGTGACCGGCGACTCGTCGTCGGCCAGGAACCGCCCGGCCAGCAGCGAACCGTCCAATGTGGTCAGCAGCGACGCGTCGCAGGCCCGCACCGAACGGCCGCCGGTGCGCCCCGCGGGGGTGTGGTCGTTGCGGTACACGTTGACGCCCCCGAGCTTCGCGGTCGGCGCGACGCCGGTGACGTGCGGCAGCTCCCGGACCATCGGCGTCGCCGTCGTCGGCAGGATCTGCTCCGTCCCGCCCGGATCGGCGCCGTTGGCCACGGTCAGCAGGTTGGTCCCGAGCTGGTCGATCTGGGCCAGCAGCGCCGACTGGCTGGAGCGGGTCACGCCGAGCACCGCAACGATCGAGGCGATGCCGATCGCGATGCCCAGCCCGGACAGCAGCGCCCGCATCTTGCGTGAGCGCAGCCCCAGCGAGCCGGTCGGCAGCAGGTCGCGGGTGCGCAGGACACTGCGCGGCACCTCATGCGTCGGCACGTGGCACCTGCACCTTCTGACCCTCGGCGAGCCCGTCGCCGCTGACCTCGGCCAGCCCGGAGAAATCGTCGAACAACCCCGTCTGTACCGTGATCCGCCGGGTCGTCGCCCCGTCCACCACGATGACCTCGTACTTGCCGTCGGCAACCGAGTTCAGCGCGGCGATCGGCACGGTCAGCACCTTGTCGTGCGTGCCCCGGACGATCCACACCTGCACGCCGGCCTGGTCGACGAACCCGGTCGCCTCGCCGTCGAGGCGCACCGTCACCGCCACCGTGTTCTGCGGCTGCCCGCCGCCCGTCGCCGGGGCCGCCGCCGTCGTGGCGCCGATGCCGGCCACCTGGCCGTTGCGGCTCTTGCCGTCGGGCAGGGTCACGACCACCGGCGTGCCGACCTTGATCCAGCCGAGCTGCTGGGTCGGCGCCGCCACGTTCACCGCCGGCTCGTTGCTGGTGGCGTACTCCACCGGCCGCCCGGCCTCCACCTGCCCGCCGAGCTTCAGCTCGAAGCCGCTGACCCGGATCGCCGTCGGCAGGAACGAGATCGCCGCCTGCGCCACGGTCCCGGTCACGGTGACGTGCGTGGCCTGCTGCCAGCGGCGGATCGCGGCCGACGTCGCGGAGGTGAACTTCTGGTCCACGGGCAGCCCCGCGCCGAAGCCGAGGTCGCGCAGGTTCCCCTCGAGCTGCTCGACGTCAACACCGTCGCTCATGCCGGGGGCGAAGTCGCGCCAGGCGGGGCGGCTGCCGTACAACAGCGTCACCCGCCGCCCGTCGACCTCGAAGGCGGCCTCGCCCCGCTGCACCACGGTGCCGATCGCCGGCAGCCACGTGAGCGTTCCCGGCCCGGCGCCACCCACCACATAGGACCCGGCGAACCCGAGCGTGCCCGAGATGAACTGCCGCTCGGAGATGTTCGCCCGCCGCACGTCCGCCGTCGACGTGCTCACCGACGTCGGCACCGCCGGGCCCGGCGGCGGGGACATCCGCTCGCTCACGACCAGCCCCGCCGCACCGGCGACGCCGGCCAGCGCGACGCCGGTGACGACCTTCGTCGTACGGCTCATGTCCACCGCCCAGGCGCGGCGCGACCTGGCGCCGCGCCGGCGGGAAAGTCCACTACGGTCATGCTGACACCATCGCCCGAACCGTCACCCGGGCGCTTCCCCCAAAGGTAACCGGACCGGCCGGAAATTTGAGGGGGTGTACCGCCACAGCCTCACGGCGCCGCGGTGTACTCCCAGCCCAGCCCGTCCAGCGACGGGGTCAGGCCGCCCGGGAACATCGGCGCCTCCTGGGCCGCGTCCTCGCCCAGCAGCGCCCGCATCTGCACCTGCGAGCCCTCGTGCATCGCCTGCTTGACGACCGCCGACTTGAGCATCGCGGCGCTGCCGTTGTTCTCGGCCATGAGCTGGTCGACCGCGGACTCGAGCTCCTCGGTGCGCTCCTTGAAGTGCTGCACGAACGACTCGGCGTCGGTGAGCGCCGACTCGCCCGAGGACACCCCCGCGACCAGTTCGACGAACGACTCGAACTCGGTGCGGTGCTCGTTGCGGGTGACCTGCTTGGCCTCCCAGAAGTACGAGTCCTCGTTGCGGTGCATCTGGTAGAACGACATCAGGAACTCGTAGAACACGCCGTACTCGCGGCGGTAACGCGCCTCGAACTCGTCCAGCGCCGGCGTCTCCTCGACGGTGCCGGCCATGATGCTGTTGATCGACCGGGCGGCGAGCAGCGCGCTGTACGTCGCCAGGTGGACGCCGGAGGAGAACACGGGGTCGACGAAGCACGCGGCGTCGCCGATGAGGATGAGCCCGGGCCGCCAGAAGCGCGTGTTGTGGTACGAGTAATCCTTTCGCACCCGAATCTTGCCGTAGGTGCCCTCGGTGACCCGGGTCGCGTTCTCCAGGTACTCGCTGATCAGCGGGCACTCGGCGATCAGCGCGGCGAGGGCCTCCTCCGGGTCGCCCTGGACCTTCTCGGCCATGCTGCGGTGCACGACGGCGCCGACGCTGGTCAGGGTCCGGCTCAGCGGGATGTACCAGAACCAGCCGCTGTCGAACGCCACCGAGAGGATGTTGCCGGAGATCGGCTCGTCCAGGCGCTTGCCGCCCTCGAAGTAGCCGAACAGGGCCAGGCTGCGGAAGTACTCGGAGTACTCGCGGCTGCCGCCCGTGCGGCTGTGCAGCCGGCTGGTGTTGCCCGACGCGTCGACCACGAACCGCGCCTCGGCGACCCGCTCGTTGCCGTCGGCGTCGACGAAGCGCACCCCGTGCACCCGCTCGCCGTTGTCGAGCACGTCCTGCACGGTGCAGCCCTGGCGGACGTCGACGCCCAGCCGAGCGGCGTTGTCCAGCATGATCTTGTCGAACTTGGCCCGCTCCACCTGGTACGCGTACGACGTCGGCGACGCCACCCGCGGCGACACGGCGAACGAGAACGTCCACGGCTCCGGCCGCGCGCCCCACCGGAAGGTGCCACCCCGCTTGACCGGGAAGCCGGCCTTGGCCAGCTCGTCGGTGACGCCGACCATGCGGCACACGCCGTGCACGGTCGAGGGCAGCAGCGACTCACCGATCTGGTACCGCGGGAACACCTCCTTCTCCAGGAGCAGCACGCGGCCGCCGCGCATGGTCACCAGCGACGACAGTGTCGAGCCGGCGGGACCACCGCCCACTACGATCACGTCGAACTCTTCCGAATCCACCACCGGTAAACCTCCAAGCACCCGCGCGGACCAGCCATTTCGCGGGCCGATCGTGGCACGCGGCCGGTGAGCGGCGACACCCTCCGCCAGTTGTGCCCCGCGCGCACGCCACCGTGGCTCCAGTCGGCCTCCTTGCCGCTTTCCGGCTTCCGGTCGCCTGACGGCCGCTTCGCTTTCCGGCCACGCCTCGTCGCTTCTGGCCGGGCCGTGGCGCTGGCCGGCTGGAGGCCCGATCGCGCTGACCTGACGGCGCTCTGGTGACGCCTTCCGGGTACCGCCGGGCCCGTGCCAGCGTCGAGCCTGTCCCGCGCGCGGCAGTCTTCGCCTGCCCACGCGGCGGCGCGCCCGGCCTTGCCGCCGCGGTTCCTGCTCTGTCTGGCATTCCGCCGGGTGTACCGCCGGTCGACGGGCCGGCCGATCGACGAGGACGGTGCGACGCGATGACAGCCTCCGCATTCGAACTGCTCAACGAGCTCAGCGGCCGGGGCGTGAGACTGTACCTCGCCGACGGACAGCTCCGCGCGGTCGCCGCCGGGCACGCCATGACCGACGAGGTGCGCCGGCTGGTCCGCTCGCATCGCGACGAGCTCATCGCCGCCCTCCGCGAGCGCGACGCCGGCGCCTCCCAGCCGATCACCGCCGTCGACCGCGACCAGCCGCTGCCGCTCTCCTTCGCTCAACAGCGGCTGTGGTTCCTGGACCGGCTGCAGCCCGGCTCGCTGGAGTACAACGTCCCGATGCGGCTGCCGTTCGGCCGCGACCTGGCCGTGGACACGCTGCGGCACGCCCTGGGCGCGCTGGTCGAGCGCCACGAGGTGCTGCGCACCCGGCTCGTCACCGCCGACGACGGCACCCCGCACCAGGTCGTCGACCCGCCCGCACCGTTCGACCTGCCGATCGTCGACCTGTCCGGCGAGCCGGACCCGGCCGCGGCCGCCGAGGCCTGGCTCGCCGCCGACGGCCGCGCCCCCTTCGACCTGGCCGCCGGCCCGCTCTTCCGCGCCACCCTCGTGCGCACCGGCCCCGACGAGCAGATCCTCGCGATCGCCAAGCACCACGCGGTAAGCGACGAGTGGTCGGCCGGCATCCTGCGCCGGGAGCTCGCCGCGCTCTATGCCGGCGAGGACCTGCCCCCGCTGCCGATCCAGTACGCCGACTTCGCCGCCTGGCAGCGCACCTGGCTCACGGGCGCGGTGCTGGACTCGCAGCTGGACTACTGGCGGTCCCGGCTGTCGGGCGCGCCGGTCCTGGATTTGCCGACGGACCGCCCGCGCCCGCCGGTGCGCTCGTCGGACGGCGCCTTGATCGAGTTCGCCATTCCCGACGACGTCACCGAGGCGCTGCGCGCA